>NZ_JBBIAR010000001.1:0-259974 GCF_054185165.1 Bradyrhizobium sp. UFLA05-109
TTCGTCGAACTGGTTGAGATCCTGTCCAGCCGTTTTGGACGCCAGCCACCACTCCCGGAATGGATCTACAATGGTGCGATAATCGGCCTAAAGGATGGAGCGAACTCGTTCAATCGCCTTGCGAAGATGCGTGAGGCGGGCGTCAAGGTCGCCGGTCTGTGGTGCGAGGACTGGGTCGGGATTCGGCCGACGACATTCGGTGCGCGACTGTTCTGGGACTGGCAGGCAAACGAGAAGCGGTATCCGGGCTTGCGACAGCGCATCGCGGAATTGAACAGCGAGGGCATCCACTTCCTCGGTTACGTGAATCCGTATCTCTGCGACGATGGTGTCCTGTTCAAGGAGGCTGCGGATGCGGACTACTTCGTCAAAGATGCGTCGGCGCGAATTGCCCTGATCGATTTCGGGGAATTTCACTGTGGTATCGTCGACTTCACCAATCCGGACGCTGCGGCGTGGTTTTCCGAAGAGATCATAGGCGCAAGGATGCTCGACTATGGCTTGTCCGGGTGGATGGCCGATTTCGGCGAGTATCTACCGGTTGATGTGCGTCTCGCCAACGGGGCAGACGCAAGGCTTGCGCACAACCATTGGCCAACGCTATGGGCAGAAGTCAACGCGAAGGCAGTGGCGAGCCGCGGCCGGACTGGTGAGGCCGTGTTCTTCATGCGGGCTGGCTTCACGGGTACACAGAAGTGGTGCCCGTTGCTCTGGGCCGGCGATCAATCGGTTGATTTTTCGCGGCATGACGGGTTGGTCACGGTCATTTGCGCTGCGTTGTCGTCGGGACTGCTCGGCAATGCGTTTCACCATTCCGATATCGGCGGCTACACGAGCTTGTTCGGAAATGTCCGCACGCCCGAACTCATCATGCGCTGGGCCGAGATGGCGGCATTCACGCCCGTGATGCGTAGTCACGAAGGGAACAGGCCCCGCGACAACCTGCAGATCGACGGCGACCCTTCGGTCCTTTCGCATTTCGCCAGAATGACTGCGATCTACGTTCACCTCTCGCCCTATCTCAGGAGATTGTCGCTGGAAGCAACTCGCCAGGGTCTTCCGGTTCAGCGTCCGTTGTTCCTGCATCACGAAGAAGACCGGCGGACCTACGGTATTCAGGATTGCTATCTCTATGGTCGGGACGTGCTGGTCGCACCCGTCTGGCAGGCCTCACAAGAGGAGCGGAAACTCTACCTTCCGTCGGGGACCGACTGGATTCACGTCTGGACGGGCCAGTCATTTGCGGGCGGCCAAGACATATCGATCAAGGCGCCGCTGGGGCAGCCCGCGGTCTTCTACAGGGCAGAGACTGAATTCGAAAAGCTGTTTGTTGAACTTCGGGATGTATAGTTCCATGTTGGTAGCGGCTTGTGCCGCTCTTGGAAGACACGAGCGATGCTACGCGTGATCTTCGAGCAGCATGCGTGGCAGAATAAGCCCGAGGGTCATGGCGAGGATTACCAGAAAAGCCGTCGTGCCATGAACCTGAATAGCCGTTCTCGGTGACGCAGGTAGAGAATTTGCATTGCGGTACGATCACGCATCGCAATGCATTTGATGAGATCGTCATCGGAGACCCGGTGCTGATCGCTGTCACCCGAGGCTCTCGCTCGCCAAGAGGGCGCACTCGTTCGCACGGCCTCCCTGCTGAATTGACGCTGGTCCCTATACGGAGCTAGCGCGTGCGCGAACTGAGCGACCTCAGACGAGCCCCCAACGCTTGGTCGAATTGACTTGGCCGCATTGCAGTCTCCCATCAACCTTGCCGAGACTCGGAAGATGCACTGCAACTGCAGAACGGCCTATCGTGCCGACGGTTCGGCTCCCAATCTTTTGGTCTCAATCTTTTGGTCCAGGTAGATCTAAACTTTCCGATTGAGGAATGCGCGACGACGGAGCGTCGAAGATCGAACAATAGCAGGGCGGCGCCTTCACAAACGCTCGACCGAACCGATCGAAGCTACCTGGGATTGAGTGAAGTTCGTTGCCGGACGATCCGGATCATTTGATCCTGCTGAAAAAATGACCTCGCGGGGATTGATCCGGTGGCTGCCGGGGCCGATGCTCGTTCCGCCAGCCGATCTGGACTGGCGAGCTTGACCTCCGGTAATAGAATGCCAGCTAGGAAAGCTGAAGAAGGCCTTCCTGCTGCGGCTCCCACGGATGAGATCGGTCGGCATGCGAGACGCGGGCACTTTTGGACAGAGGGTCAGGCAGCAGTTGCGCCTGAGGGATGCACCGCCCTCGCTGATCACGCGGTCAATGCGCGGCGTCGACCTCGCGGTCACCGAAACCCAGGACGATAACCCCGTGCCAGGCCTTTCCGGCTCAGTCGCCGATGAGGCCTATCTCGTCAGCTTGAAGCTTCACGATTATCCGGACTGCGAGCTCTGGGATCACGGCAAGTGCGTCGCGAAAGCGGATGTCAGAGCGGGCACAACTTATCTGTACGACCTGAGGAGCGATCCGGGCTTTATCATCGACAAACCGTTCCACTCCCTCCAGTTCTATCTTCCGCGTTCAGCGCTCGACGCCATCGCGAAGGAATCCCGTACGCGGGGTCTTGGCGATCTCGCCTGTCGGTCACGACGACAAGGTCATGCGTCATATCGGGGCTTTGCTGCTGGAAGGGCTGAGTCGGCCGGCCGAGGCCAACCAGCTTTTCATCGATCACATGATGCTCGCGTTCAGCGCGCACATCGTCCAGGCCTATGGCGGGCTGCAGCGCATCGCCGGATCGGGTCCTGGCGGTCTCGCTCCATGGCAGGTGAAGCGGGCCTGCGAAAAGCTCGACTCGGACCTCGGCGGGACACTTTCATTGCAGCGGGTCGCGGCCGAGTTCGGTCTCTCGGTCAGTTATTTTTCGCGCGCGTTTCGTATCTCCACCGGCCTGCCGCCGCACCAGTGGCTGCTGCGCCAGCGTGTGAAGGTGGCCAAGCAGTTGATGACCCTACGGGACCTGCCGCTGTCCGAGATTGCCATCTCGGCGGGGTTTGCCAATCAAAGCCACTTTACGAAGGTGTTTACGGCGCAGGTCGGCGTCAGCCCCGCGGTGTGGCGCCGCGAAATACTGGGGGCGCCGGAAGGCGAGACATAGTCAGCAGCGCTCCGTGAGAACTCACCTGATCAACGCCGCTTCGCAAACGAGATGGCATAGGCAGGGCTGCGCGCCGCGAAGATCTCGTCAGGCGGATGACCGATGCCTTCGGCGAGGTTTGCGGGATCGAAGAAGAAGGCATCGCACGCTTCGTTTGGCTCGATAGCCGTGATGACGATCGTTCCCAATCGTACTGCTTCTCGTTCGTCCTCGTCTGGCCAACGGATGGTCACGTCCATCGTGGGATCCCCGGGACGATCGAGCACCGCCATCACGCTGAAGCGGGCATCGCCCGCGGCGATCCGATGTTCGAGATCATCGTGCAGGAAGTCCGCAGACTTTGCCTTGGCCTCGTCCTCCGTCAGCGTGATGTCTCCTCCGACCGGCGTGACCTTGAACTTGATGAACCGGGTCTCACTCATCGAATTCGTAGCGGGAAAGGCGTGCACGCCCCAGTAGGTCGTGCCGGCGAAGCTCGCGGGTAGCGGACGCGCGGCCATGAAGTCGGTTTGATGCAGCGTTTCGGGATTGGCGGCAAGGAATGCGTTGATTTTCTCCACATCCGGCTTGCCGTCCGCTCCCGGAATGCTCGCGTTGAGGAACGCCAGCATCTGGTCGAGCGTCCTTGCATAATGCACCGGAGCGCTCTGCGTGAGAATGTCGGACCGATGATCAACGTTTCCGAGCCTGAAGCTGAAGCCGCGCAACGCAAGCTTGTCGATATCCGCCGCTCCGGGTTTGCCGCCGCCGACCGAGAAGCGCGCCAGCACGCGTGATGGTCGGGTGAAGCTGCGGGATTTCGTAATCTCCTCCGCCTGATCCGACGGGATATAAGCGCCGTGGACGCATTGGCCCTTGGCAAAGCTCGCGCGTATCTTTGGTGGATCACCGGCTACCGCTTTCAGGGCGTCGACGATCGATGCGGGCGTGGTGGTGCCGCTCGGGAACGGGGACATCGCGGGGTCTTTGGTTGACACCGCAACGATCTAGCGAGCTTGGTACCTCGTTACGCCAGAGTGATTGCGGTACTTGTAGCGCGGTTGCTGCTATTGCGACGCGTCGCTCCCAATCGCCTGGCGTCGGGGGGCGGCGAAGTCCGTTCCGGTGCGTCTGTTCCGGGATGTCGTTCCTGAGCTGATCGAAGGCGGCGAGATGCCACTTTCAGGCACGTAGCCGCGCCACGGGAACATCCGTTGAAGTCGGGAAGTCTGCTTGGAACGCGCGCGCCCGGTCATGATTGACCTCGAGTACATCAGGAGCGTGCCATGGGCAGCCATGACAATGAAACTGCGCGAAGGCCGAAGCAGCCGAACGGCGTTGAGCCGTCGTTCTCGGAGGACGATCTGCAACGGGAGCAACTCGGGCCGCGCGGTATTCCGGGCGAGCCGGATCCCGCGCGGATGACGCCCCAGCGCGACAAGAAGACGCCTGCAACTGGTGGCTTCGACGGCCATACCGCTTGAGCAGGAGGCAGTCGAATCCCTGTGCTTCTTGACGGTGCATGGAACGATGAGGGACGACAGGTCGGAGATCGCCGAGATGCGGGATGCCGTTCACCCACGCGCTTCCACGGCCAGGTGAATCTGGTGACGGCCGGGGAACTGGCGAAATTCTGGCGTGAATAGCCGCGATCGTAGCGCCGAAGCGCTGCAACCTTTGAGGCGGGGCCGAAACAAGTGGGCGCGGCCGATTCACATATCCTAATGCGCGAGACGTCGCAGCCCATCACACTGACCTGGCTGGAAAGGGGGGCTGCCGTGGCGATGGACCGCGTGGAACAGGCCTTTGTTGCAACCGCCATCACGGGTTTTCTGGTGATGGCTGGGGCGATTGTCTGGATGATGCTGAGCTGATGGGCCCGGAGGCAATCTTGCGCGTCGCGTTGTCCTACGCCGCCGTTGTTCTGTGCCTCGCGGTGACCGCCTGGCTCACCTTCGCGCATCTCTTTTAGCTGTCAACTTGCTGTGAACCGTTGTGTCCGGACGGTCAGTCGTCGCTGCGCGGCGGCTCGCGACGTCCCAGCTCCTCACGCAGGCGCAGTCCACTGACGAGGTGATCGCTGTCGCGCAAGAGCGCGAGCGCCTCGCGAACCATCTCGCGGGAATTCGCCAGGACTCTTGCGTCCAGCGGGTGATCAGGAGTGTAGATCATCATCGCATGTCCCTCTATCTTGCGATGAGCGGCGCAAGCACCGCGCCGTCGTGCGTCAGACCCTCGGATCGTTGATGAGCGCAGTCAGTTTCCGGGCCATTGCTGTGAGATCGATCGGCTTCTCCAGGAGCAACACGTCCTGGAATTCGGAAATGATGGTGATCTTGTCGTAACCCGTCGTGAATACGAAAGGCACGTGGCGCGCTCTCAGCTCACGGGCAATAGGGAAGACCATGTCGCTGCGGATGTTCACGTCGAGCACCGCGGCGTCCAGAACGCCGCCATCGTGCAGAATCTCGACCGCGTCCTCGATATGACCGACCGGCCCCGCGATCTCTGCACCGAGCTCGCGAAGCGTCTTGCCGATGTCATCGGCGAGAAAATATTCGTCCTCAACGACGAGAATCCGCCGGCCCGTAAGACCGATGTTCTGACGGGACAATGTGGGCGATACCGACATGATGCCTCCAGCGCTGCTCCAGGCCGTTAGGAACATAAAACGGGCGGCCGCCTTGGTGCAAACGATGCAATCGAAGGCGGGTTCCATGAGCAACCGCGACATCATCGTCATCGGGGGCTCGGCAGGGGCGACCGCACCCTTGAAGCAGATTTTGGGCCGCCTTCCGGCCGACCTGCCGGCGGCCGTATTCATCGTCTTGCACATACCGGCGCAAGGCATCGGCATACTCTCGACGGTCGTAAGCGGCGCCGCCAAGCTCCCCGTTCGGCAGGCCGAAAACGGCATGAAGATCGAGACCGGTCACGTCTATCTGGCGGCGCCGGATCACCATCTGCTGTTGGCTGAAAATCATGTGCAACTCGGGCGCGGTCCGCGCGAGAACTTGGTACGGCCGGCGATCGATGCCCTGTTCCGTTCGGCGGCGCTGCATTATGGCCCTCGCGTGATCGGCGTTCTTCTCAGCGGCCTGCTGTCCGATGGTGCAGCCGGTCTCAGTGCCATCAAGCGATGCGGCGGGATGACGGTGGTTCAGGACCCCTTGGACGCCATTTCCGACGAGATGCCGCGGCGCGCCCTGGAGGCGAGCACCATCGATCTGTGCGTGCCCGGCGCGGCCGTGGGTGACGTGCTGTCCGATCTCGTCAAGGAGCCTCCGGGCGCGACGTTGCCGATCCCGCCGGACATCCGCCTCGAAGTCGAGATTGCAGCCGGTGACCGGATCGGCAGCGACAGCCTTGTTGCACTTGCCGATCCCGTCGCGCTGACCTGCCCGGGCTGTGGCGGCGTCCTGTCCGAGGTCAAAGGATCGCGTCCGATGCGTTTCCGCTGCCAGGTCGGTCATGCCTACACCGCCGATGTCCTTGCAAAGGAGCAGGAGGGGCGGGTGGACGAAGCCCTGCGCGTCGCGCTGCGCATCATCGAGGAGCGAGCGGAGTTGGTGCAGCGGATGGCCTCCGACGGCAGGCGCAGCGGCCGGCCTGCGGTCGCGGAGATGTATGACGCCCGTGCCGCCGAATACCGCGAATATGCCGACATGATCCGGCGCGTCGTGCTACAGTCGCTCGATCCTCCGGCCCGCAAGCGGGAGGCCTGAAGGCATGGCCATGGCCCTCTCACTTGCCGAGCGTACCGAGCAGCTCCATTCCGAGCAGCGACTTCTCGTCAAGGCCGATCAGGATATCGAGCAAGGCTGGCAGCGGGTGCGCGACCAGGAGGAGCGGGTTCGCGATCTTGAGGCCGGCGGCCACGATACGCGTCAGGCCGAGCGTCTCGTCAGCCTGCTCAAGCAGACGCTGGTCGAATGGGAGCGCCACCGCACCCTGATCGTGCAGCGCGTCATCTATCTTCAGAAGCAGGTCGATCCAGAGCCGCCGGCGTCCAGCTAGGGGACGGCCTCCTGAATTCCGTGCCGATCTCGAACATGTAGTCGAGCTGCCACATGACGCTCTGGCGCCCTGCGGTCGTTCTCGTCGAGCAGGCGGCGGGCGGTTGCCGTGGCACCCTCGGCCCGCCTGATCAGGGTCGCGACTTCTTCGGAAAATTGCATCGCGGGTTCCGGCGTCACGGCACGACAATGGCCGTTTGCGCAGCGCATCACAACGCCCGGGGGGCAGGCGCTGGACCATTTCTGCCTTTGAACTGTTGGGGTAACATGGGTTTCTGCTATTTGCAGAGGCCGGGCGCCCGTTGCGCCCGGCCAGCCAATGAGAGCCAGCAGAGCCATGAATGAAGTCGGCGACCAGCAGGTCGAGGGAGAGCGTCAGGTCAAGGCACCGCTGATCATCGGGGTGGGCGCATCGCCCGGTGCCCTGGACAGCATCGAGCGTTTCTTTGCCAAGCTGACCGTGGCGGCTGACCAGGCCATCGTCCTGGCGCTTCAGCATCACGAGGCCTTCGACGAGGCCCGGCTGCGCGAGATCGTGCGGGGATCCAATGGCGCCAAGGTGGCAGACGTCGGTGGAGCCGAAGCGATCGAGGGGGGCACGATCTACTTGTGCCCGCGGGCGATGATCACCACCATCCAGGGCGACCGATTCGCGATCCGCAAGGCCGAGCAGGCCCCCGGCGAACGTGCGACGATCGACAGTTTCCTGGTGTCGCTCGCCGAAGAGCGCGCCGAGCAGTCGATCGGCGTGATCCTCGCCGGTACCGGCGGCGACGGAACGCTCGGCACCGCGACGCTCAAGGACCACGGTGGTCTCGCCATCGCCGAGAAGTCCGCGAGACCCGAGCCAGAGCATCTGCTCGACGGCAACACGCCCGCGGCCATCGCCGACTACGTGCTGCCGCCCGAGGATATCCCCGAGCACATCCAGGTCTATGCCCGTCATCTCCGGCGCCTCGAGGAGAAGCAGGGCTTCGACGAGGTCCTGGCCGCGGCCGCGACCTCGCTCTCGCGCATCGCCGACATCTTGCGCAACAAGACTGGCAACGATTTCCACGGCTACAAGCAGAACACCTTCCTTCGTCGCGTGCAGCGGCGCATGCAGGTCGTCCAGATCGACGAGATTCCCGGCTATGTCGATTTCCTGCGAAACGACAAGGACGAGGCCCAGCACCTCTTCAACGACCTTCTGATCGGCGTCACCGAGTTCTTCCGCGACAAGCGCGAGTTCGAGGTGCTGGAGACCCAGATCGTTCCGAAGATATTCGAAGGCAAGAGCGCGGGCCAGCAGGTTCGGATCTGGGTGCTCGGCTGCGCCACCGGCGAGGAGGCCTATTCGATCGGCATCCTCTTGCGCGAGCACATGGCGCGGCTCGATTCCGCACCGCAGGTCCAGATCTTCGCAACCGACATCGACGGGCGCGCGCTTGCCACTGCGCGGGTCGGCCGCTACCGCACCAGTATCGAGGCGGATATGACGAGCGAACGCCTCGCGCGCTGGTTCGTGCGCGAAGGCGATACCTATTGCGTGGTGAAGGAATTGCGCGAGATGTGCATCTTCTCGCAACACAACGTCATCAAGGACGCGCCATTCTCCAAGCTCGATCTCGTCTCCTGCCGAAACCTCCTCATCTACCTCAATTCCGAACTGCAGAACCGGGTGATCCCGCTGTTCCATTTCGCGCTGTTGCCGGACCGCTACCTGTTTCTCGGCAATTCCGAGAACGTGACGCGGCATCCAAAGCTGTTCGCGCCGGTCGACCGCCGCGCCCGTATCTTCAAGAAACTCGAGACCGGAACGCGGCTGCCGCCGGAATTTCCGATCACGACTGCGGCGGGCAGGGTGCCGGTCGAGCTGCCGCCAGTGCGCTCGTTCGGTCCAGATGTGGGTCTGGAGCGTCGCGCGCAGCGGATCGCCGAGCGCTACGCGCCGGCCTACGTCATTACCGACGACAATTTCCAGATCCTGCATTTCTCGGGGCGCACCGGCCGCTACATCGAGCCGACCGCGGGTGCCGCCACGCTCGACCTGCTCCAGCTCGTGCATCGCGATCTCAGGCTCGAATTGCGCACGGCGCTCAGCCGCGCCGCAGAGACCAATGAGGCCGCCAGTGCCGAGCAGGTGCAGCTCGGGCTGAACGGGCACCGCGTGCTGGTCGACATCACCGTCGAGCCGATCCAGGACGGCGCCGGCGGCCATCGCAACTTCCTCGTCCTGTTCAAGGACGGCCCGGCCCGGGTGATCGATACCAATCAGAATAACCCCAACGTGCTGGTGCGCACCGAGCATGTCGAGCGTCTGGAAAGCGAGCTGCGGGCAACGCGGGAGCGGCTGCAGGCAACGATCGAGGAGCTCGAGAGCACAAACGAGGAGCTGAAATCCTCCAATGAGGAATACCAGTCTCTGAACGAGGAGTTGCAATCGGCCAATGAGGAGCTCGAGACCTCGCGCGAGGAATTGCAGTCGGTCAACGAGGAGCTGACCACCGTCAATGGCGAGCTGGCGCATCGCGTGCAGGAGCTGACCCGTGCCACGAGCGACCTGAAGAACTTCCTCGAGAGCACGCAAATCGCGACCGTATTCCTCGACAACGATTTGCGAGTGATGAATTTCACGCCCGCGATCACGCAGGTTCTGCATCTGGTGGAAACCGACGTCGGCCGCCCTATCGCCCACATCAAGGCGCGCATTGCGATCGAGGAGCTCTATGACGACGTGCGCCGGGTGCTGCGAACGCTGGCCAGCGCCGAGCGCGAGCTGACCGCGCCGGACAGCGGCACGCGCTATATCGTGCGCATCCTGCCTTATCGCAGCATCGACAATTTCATCGCCGGCGTCGTCATTACCTTCATCGACGTCACCGCGATCACCCGCGCCGAGGAGCGGCAGCGCCTGCTGCTCGCCGAGCTCCAGCATCGCGTCCGAAACACGCTCGGCGTCGTGCGCTCGATCGCGCGGCGCACGGCTGAATCGAGCTCGAACGTCGACGAATATGCCTCCCATCTCGACGGCCGCCTCAACGCCTTCGCGCGCACCCAGGCGTTGGTGACACGCGATCCCGAAGGCGGCGTCGATCTCGAATATCTCGTCGTCGAGGAGCTTCTGGCCTATAATGCCAGGGAAGGTGAGCAGGTGCGGGTCTCCGGCCCCAAGGTGCGTCTCCAGCCGAAAGCCGCCGAGACCTTCGCGCTCGCCATCCATGAGCTTGCGACCAACGCGTTGAAATATGGTGCCTTGAGCCGGCCCACGGGGCGGGTGGAGATCGCCTGGCGCCTCGATGAATCCACCGACCCGGCGGAGCTGGTCTTTGAATGGCGCGAGCGGGGCGGGCCGCAGGTTACACCGCCGCCGCGAAAGGGCTTTGGCACCGAGCTTCTCGAGCGCACGCTGGCGTTCGAGTTCAAGGGGCAGACGACGATGGCGTTCAGCGTTTCGGGACTGCAATGCACGATTACCATTCCCTTGAGCAAGCGTACGTTCCATACGCCGGGGGGGGGGGAGCTAGTTGATGCCCGTCTCTACTCTCGATCGAAGCGTGACTGATCCGGTCGTCCGCAGGCTGAGCGCGCTGCGGTCGTTGTCGGCCGAAGCCTCCGCTTTGCTCGAGCACGTCGCTCTCGAAGGGATGCAGCGCGCCGGATCGGGCGAGGATCTGATCTCCGAGGGCGATTCCGTCGACAGCGTCCGCATCGTGCTGTCGGGGTGGCTCTGCCGTTACAAGACGCTCGAGGACGGCCGGCGCCAGATCGTCAACTTCATTTTTCCTGGCGAGACCTGCGATGCGCATGCGTTCCTGCTGGCGGTGATGGACCACTCGATCGCGACGCTGACGCCGGTGGTTTATACGGAAATCAAGCGTGCGCGCTTCGAGAGCCTTGTCGCGAGCGACCGGTCGCTCGCGGAAGCGTTCTGGTGCGAGACGCTCGTGAACAGTGCGATCCAGCGCGAATGGGCCATCAATCTCGGCCGCCGTGTCGCGCTGGAGCGCGTCGCGCATCTGTTCTGCGAGATTTTCGAGCGGCTGCGTCCGGTCGGAATGGTCGACGGCAATTCCTGTATCATGCCGGTAACCCAGATGGATCTGGCCGATGCTACAGGCCTGTCGGTGGTCCATCTCAATCGCACCGTGCAGGAATTGCGCGCCGCGGGCCTGATCGTCCTCCGCGAGCGAACGTTGACCATCAACGATCTCGATGCACTCAAGGACGCCGCGCTGTACTCGCCGAGCTATCTGCAACTCTATCGCAGCAAGTAGCTTCGAATGCTCGCTGTCATGCACCGGTCGAGCGGTGCATGACCGCGAGAGGGCGGCGCGCAGTTTCAACAATTTCGTCATTGCGAGCATCAACTATCGGTATCATCAACCTTGTGCGCAATCGCGCACAGGAGCGGGCGATCCAGCATTCAGAGCCTCTGACGTATGCGGAGATGCTCCGGGCATATCGTGTCGCCCGAACGCGAGACCGTGGCGATCCATCATACTGCGATGCAGCGTTCGTCAGCCTGCGCGTAACAATCGCATTTGCTTAACCTATGGAAATGCCGGAACCCGGTTCCGCTCCGAATCTACAAAGGCTGTCGCCGGGGCCGCCTCCGGTGCTGCAGGTGATCGGCCCCGGCGCTCTGAGCAACCAGTCGGGGTCGATTCCCCTCAAGGCAGATCATTCGTGAACAGAAAATGACCGCAAAGCGCAATCGAAGGAAACAGACGCATTCGCTTCAGGAGCGTTTGCAGATCTCGGCCGAACAGGCCCGCCAAACTGCCCGCCGCCTTCCGGCCGGCAAGGAGCGGGAGATGTTGCTCCGCCGTGCGAAGCAGGACGAGGTGGCTTCCAGTCTGACCGATTGGTTGACCGCCCCGGCCGTCCGCAGGCGCTGGCAAGGAGAGGGCAGATCATGAAGCATTACCGGGCATTCCAGATTGATCCCGACGGCCATGTCTTCGGCTGCATCAATCTCGTCTGCGAAGGTGAGGAGGATGCCAAGCGTCAGGCGCAGGCGCTCGTTAGCTTCTATCGCATCGAGCTATGGCGCCTGGACCAGCGCATCGCCAAGTTCGAGCCCGTCTCGCAAATGCCTGATCAGGGCCAGGTCGTGTGCGCCAGTCTGCGATGATGGCATCATGCCGGTGATTTGCCCGACGTGTCAATCGATTTCGTAAATTCCGTAGCGCCCCATGTTCGGGATTGCCGGCTACTTTGCATGGGGTTGTTTTCGAGATTTTATCGCGGAGGCCCGCCAGCCGGCGCCAGGCGCCTCTTTTCGCTGCGGCAGGTTACCGACGACCATGCGACCCCATCGCTACAACATCGGTTCGAACTGGCAATGCACCAGCAGCTCGGAGACCGAGGCGTTGTTCGGCAGCATGAGGACGGTCTCAACCAGCCGCGCGATGTCGCCGGGCTGACTCATCTCGTGACGGGGAATCTCGTCATCGTTCAGCGTCATGTCGGTGGCGACATAGCCGGGGCATATGACGGTCGCCCTGATTCCTGCAGCGCGACCCTCACGGCGGATGCCGTGCGTGAGTGCGACTACGGCGAATTTGGTCATGGCGTAGCCGATATTGCTTCCCACGCGCTTGCCAGCGAGTGAACCGAGGTTGACCACTCGCCCATGGCCACAGACTGCCAGATGGGGCAGGGCCGCCCTGACGACACGCAGCGGGCCTTTGACGTTGATCCGCCACATGTCGTCCAATTCGTCTTCACCCTCGTCGGAGACGCGGACCTTCGGATTGATGCCGGCTGCGTTGACGATGGCATCCACGCCGCCCCACCTTGCGAGCGTCGCCTTGACCCAAGCTTTGGGACTCTCGGCGTCGTCGGCGTCGTAGCGGTGCGTCATGAGCCGCGGACTCTCCTGGAGCGCGCCCGGATTACGAACTCCCGCCGAGACACGGAAACCCGATGCCAGGAGTCGATCGACGACGGCGCGTCCGATGCCGCGCGAGGCGCCCGAGACCATGACGATCCGGTTGTTGACCTCCAGCATGTGCGTTTCTTTCCCAAGGGTGTGCCAACCAGCCGGAGCGAATGTAGGTGGACGTGGCCGGAAGCGAGTAAGAGCAATTCACTCTGCCGGTATTGGTGACGCTTATGGGACTGCCGGCGGGGCCTGTGGAGCTATCGGCCATGCTTATGAGGGCAGACCGAAACGGTTCTATCCGCATCCATTTATGTGAACGTAGTGTTCCGCCGCTCCGCTTGATCGCAAGAGAGCCGTGCGGATGGGATTTGCGGAATTTCGAACGGCATTGGTGACGGGTGCATCCTCGGGAATCGGGGCTGCGACGGTTCGCCGCTTGAGCGCAGAGGGCCTCGATGTCTACGCGACCGCCAGGGACGCGGGACGGCTGGCGGCGTTGTCGGCGGAGACCGGTTGCCGCGCCCGTGCCGTTGACGTGAATGACCTCGGCGCGTTGACGGAACTGGCAGGCTCGGCCGAGTTCGACGTGTTCGTCAACAATGCCGGCCAGTCCCGGCGCAGCAATATTCTGGATACCGCCCCTGAGGACGTCGACACGCTGGTGGACGTGAATTTGCGGGCGATCCTCCATCTCACGCGGCTGATCGTTCCGGGCATGGCCAAGCGCGACCGCGGGCATGTCATCAACATCTCCTCCATCGCCGGCTGCTATGCGTTCGGCGAGAATGCGACGACGTTCAATTCGTCTGTCGCCTATCACTCGACCAAGGCGGGCGTCCATTCGCTGTCGCAGCAATTGCGCGTGGATCTTTACGGCACCCGGGTTCGCGTCACCGAAGTGTCCCCGGGGCGGGTCGCGACCGGCATTTTCCAGAACCCGCACATCGGCGGCGACGGGAATGATCGCTTTGTCGGCGCCTTCGAGACGCTTCAACCCGAGGACATTGCGGACGCAATCGCGTTCGCGGTGGGATCGCCGATGCGCATGAACGTCGCGATGCTCGAGGTCATTCCAACGTTTCAGGTCGTAGGTGACCTGCGATTTGCGCGTCGACCCGAGGCCGCGCAACAGACAGAGATCAAGAAACGGAGCTGACGATGCCTAAACTTGCGAACCGCCTCAAAACGGTAAAAGTGTCCGCCTCGGCGGCGATGACGGACAAGGCGCGTGAGTTGCGCGATGCGGGCGTCAAGATCGTCAGCCTGTCGTCCGGCGAGCCCGATTTCCCGACGCCTCCGCATGCCATCGATGCCGCGCATCGGGCGGCACTGGCAGGGGATACCAAATACCCGGCGATGCCAGGGACGGTGGCTCTGAGAACTGCGGTCCAGCGCAAGTTCAAGCGCGAGAACAATCTCGATTATGCCCTCGATGAAATCCTGATCGCCAATGGCGGCAAGCAGATCATCTTCAACGCGCTGTTCGCGACCTGCAATCCCGGCGACGAGGTGGTCATTCCGGCGCCAGGCTGGATCACCTACGCGGACATCGTTCTCCTCGCCGAGGCGACGCCGGTTTCGGTGCCGTGCCCGGAGAACAACCAGTTCAAGCTGCGGCCGGCGGATCTCGAGGCTGCGATCACGCCAAAGACGAAGTGGCTGATCCTGAACTTCCCGAACAATCCGACCGGTGCCGCCTGCTCGCGCGCCGAGATGCGCGCGATCGCGGACGTCATGTTGAAGCATCCTGATGTCTGGATCCTCACCGACGACATCTATGAACACCTCACCTATGACGGCTTCGAGTTCTGCACGATCGCGGAGGTCGAGCCCGGGCTGAAGGAGCGCGTCGTAACGGTGAACGGCGCTTCCAAGGCCTACGCCATGACGGGATGGCGTGTTGGCTATTGCGGTGGCCCCAAAAGCTTGATTGCCGCCATGAACAATGTCCACGGTCAGGCGACGGGCGGCATCTGCACGCTCAGCCAGGCGGCCGCCGTGGCGGTTCTGGATGGTCCTCAGGGGTATCTGAAAGAGCGGGCCGATATCTATCGCGACAGGCGCGATCTGGTGGTCTCGCTCCTCAATCGGATCCCCGGGATCACCTGCCACAAGCCGCAGGGTGCATTTTACGTGTTCCCGAACATCGCCGGTTGCATCGGCAAGACGTCCAAGGGAGGACGTCGGCTGGAGACCGATGCCGACTTCATCTCGGCCCTTCTGGAGGAGCAGTACGTCGCCGCCGTTCACGGCGGGGCTTATGGAATGAGCCCGTATTTCCGCATTTCCTACGCGACCGACATCGAGACGCTGAAGGAGGGCTGCCGGCGCATTGCGACCTTCTGCGAAGGTTTGCGTTGACGGATGTCGGACGAGGCATCCGATGACCGGAGTTCGGGCAGGGTGCCGCAGCCATTGTCATAACCGTTTGCAATGCCCCTAAATGGAGACAATCTTGGTCCTATCGGGTGCCGGCGTCTAAGCTTTGCTTAAAGAGGGGTAGATCTTGGGATCGCGCAGTCGGGGACGCCCAGCAATGACCAGCGACGATGCGGTGGCAGTTGTAGGGGCCCAACCAGAGGCCCGACAGGGATCGCGCTGGCGCCTGAACTTGCCCGCCGGGCTGCTCGCGGTCCCGATGCTGGCTTTTCTGACCTACTTCTTCTTCTATCCGGCAATAAGGCTGCTGTTCTCGAGCATTCAAACCCAGAACAGCCAGGGCATCATCGGGCCTCCTTTCACGCTTGCGCACTATGCGAGGCTCATTGATGTCGAGCTCTATGCGCGCGTGTTCTGGACGACGCTGAGGATCAGCCTGATCACGTCAGCCCTTGCGACTGTATTGGCCTATCCGGTCGCGCTGGTCATGGTGAAGAGTCGCCCCCTCGTCACGCGAATTATCACGCTCATCGTCATCGCGCCGCTGGTCGTCAGCGTCGTCGTGCGCGGCTACGGCTGGCAGTTGATCCTGGCGAACGGCCCGAAAGGGATGCTGAACTGGATCCTGATGACGCTGCACATCGTCGACGCGCCGGTTTCAGTCCTCTACACCGAGAAGGCCGTCGTCATCGGATCCCTGCATGTGTTCTTCCCGATGATGGTGCTGCCGCTGGCGTCCGCGCTCGGCAAGATCGATCGCAATCTGGAGGACGCGGCCCGCGTTCTTGGCGCGCCGTGGTGGAAAGTCTTCCTGCGGGTAACGCTGCCGTTGAGCATGCCCGGCTTCGTGGCGGGTTTCACCCTGGTGTTCTCGCTGACGGCCGGATCCTTCGTCATCCCCGCCATCCTGGGAGGGGCTTCCGCGGTCATGCTGGGCAATCTGATCGAGCAGCAGATTTTCGTCGTGTACGATTGGCCGTTCGGCGCCGCGATCGCCGTGGTCCTGGTAGGTGTCGTTTTCGCAGTGAATGGCTTCTCGATGTGGCTTCTCGAGGGCCGCCGTCTTCGGAGGCCGAGCTGATGGACGAGCATTTTTCCGGCTTTGGCGCCTATGTCCTGTACGCGATCACGACCGCGATGATGGTCTTCATCATGGCGCCGCTGCTTCTCGTCATGGCGGTGTCTGTTTCCGACTCCTACTTCGTGACGTTTCCGCCCCAGGGTTTTACGCTCAAGTGGTATGTCAAGGTGCTCGGGGACCGTGACTTCCTGGAAGCGATGCGGCTGAGCATCCTGCTCGCGCTCGGCACGACGGCGGGTTCGCTGCTGTTCGGCGTGCCGGCATCCTTTGCCCTGGTGCGCGGAAACTTCTTCGGCCTGGCGGCCATCAAAGGCTTCCTGCTCTCGCCATTGATTTTCCCCGCCTTGGTGACCGGCCTTGCGCTGCTCCAGGTTCTCACCAAGCTCGGTTCCGAGGATGCGAGGCTGAACCTGCTGATCGGGCATGTCGTCGTGACCTCGCCGTATGTCATCCGAACGGTGGTCACGAGCCTGCAACTGGTGGACGAGAACCTGGAGGATGCCGCCCGTACGCTCGGTGCGAACCGGCTGTGGACATTCTGGCGCGTGACGCTGCCGCAGATCGCATCCGGGGTCGCCGCCGGTGGTCTGTTCGCCTTCATGGTGTCCTTCGACAATTACCCGGTCACGATGTGGCTCGCGAATTCAGAATACTCTCCGGTGCCGCTCGTGCTGATGCGGCAGCTCGTCAACGTCTTTGACCCTTCCGTGCCCGCGATGTCGACGATCATCATCCTGATGGCGATGGTTGGCGTCCTGGTTCTGGAAAAGCTGGTAGGTCTTCGCCGCGCGCTGGCCGCCTGATTTACTTTCGTAGATGGAGATTGGACCATGAGACTGACGCGTAGGACTCTCATCAAGGCCGGTGTATCCGCGGTTGCTTTCCCGACGATCATCAGCCGGGCCTGGTCACAGGACGCCAAGCAGCTTCATGTCGGCGTCTACAACTCCGCTCTGGGCAAGCTGATCCAGAAGGAGGTCATTCCCAAGTTCGAGGCCGAGTTCAAGTGTCGCGTCTTTACGATTGAAGGCGCCACGCTCTCCAACATCGCCGCACTTCGCGCGACGCGCGAGACGCCACGATACAGCGTCATGATGATGGATGACGTCGGCATCCCGCAGGCGAAGCAGGAAGGGTTGATCGACAAGCTCGATCCCGCCAAGATTCCCAATCTCGCGAAGGTATATCCCCGCTACATCTTCGAGGACGGCTACGGTGTCGGATTCTCGATCTCGAGCGCCGCGCTGTTCATCAACCCACAGGTGACGAAGCCGATCGAGAGCTACGAACAGATCTTCGATGCGAAGTATCGCAAGCAAATTCTCCTGAACACGCCGAAGAACACCCAAAGCGTGCTGATGCTCATCGCCGCGACGTCGCTCGTGACGGGCAAGCCGTTCAAGGAGGCCCAGTACCTGGTCGACCAGGGCTGGGACAAGCTGGCGACGCTCAAGCCGAACGTGCTGACGATCTATGACAGCGAGGCGCAGGTCCTCCAGGTCGCCCAGGGGCAGGCGACGATCGGCGGCATCGAGTACTCGAAGGCCATTTACCCGCATACGGCGAAGGGCATGCCTCTCGACATGACCTTCCCCAAAGAAGGCGCGTTCACGGGCATCAACAGCATGACGGTGGTCAAGAATGCGCCCGAACCGGAACTGGGAGCCGCACTCATCAACCGAATTCTCGAGCCGTCGGTCGCCAAGATGCTTTCTGAGCAGACGCTGAGCGCGCCCTCGGTTAGCGGCATCGACTTCAAGCCGGAGACGGCGAAGTTCCTCGCATATCCGGATACGAAGGCCACCGATCTCG
The DNA here is from genome assembly GCF_054185165.1 of Bradyrhizobium sp. UFLA05-109. NCBI lineage: Bacteria > Pseudomonadati > Pseudomonadota > Alphaproteobacteria > Hyphomicrobiales > Nitrobacteraceae > Bradyrhizobium > Bradyrhizobium sp. UFLA05-109. Next base: position 18,234 of record NZ_JBBIAR010000001.1, read on the forward strand.
GGCTCTTCACACCCGATTGGAACTTCATCGTGCCGCGCCGTGGCCCCTGGCTGGAGCGTTACAACCAAGTCTTCACGAGCTGAGGCGGGTAACCATGAGGTCTTCCGAAGTCAGGCTTGAACGCCTCAGCAAGGAGTACAACCGCTTTGTTGCGGTCGATGAGGTATCTCTGACGATCGAGCCGGGTCATATGATTGCCTTGCTCGGGCCGAGCGGATGCGGGAAGACGACCTGCCTTCGCATGATCGCTGGACTGATCCGCCCGACATCCGGTGACGTCCTGGTCAACAACGCGAAGATTACCGACGTGCCCGTGCATCGTCGCAACATCGGAATGCTGTTCCAGAACTATGCGTTGTTTCCGCACATGACGATCGAGGAGAACATCGCATTCGGCCTACAGATGCGCGGGATCGGCAAGGCGGAGGCCGCCAAGAAGGTCGCCGCTGCGCTGAGCCTCGTCCAGTTGTCGAACTTCGGGAAGCGCTATCCCGCCCAACTCTCGGGCGGCCAGCAACAGCGCGTTGCGCTGGGGCGAGCGCTGGTGATCGAGCCTGCGATGCTGCTGCTCGATGAGCCATTGGGTGCCCTCGACAAGGGGCTTCGCGAAAGCATGCAGGTCGAATTGCGAGCCCTTCAGCGACGACTGGGCCTGACCACTATCATGGTCACGCACGACCAGGACGAAGCCCTGACGATGGCCGACAAGATCGTGGTGATGCGGGACGGTAAGCTCGAGCAGGTCGGCTCGGCCACCGAGATCTATCAGCGCCCAGCCTCGAAATTCGTTGCACAGTTCATCGGTGCCTCCAATCTGTTCGAGGGCAGGGTCGAGCAACGGAACGGAAATGGCGCGATCATTCGCGTGTCACAGGATCTGAAGCTCCAGGTCGATCAGGTGCCTGCTTCTGCGGCGGACGTAATGGTCTCGATCAGGCCCGAAGCGATCATCGTCGAGGGAGCCAGCCAGGGTGTTGCGGATGATCGACCAAACAGTGTAGCTGCGCGGATCGATCAGGTCGTCTATCGCGGCTTCGTCAGTCACTATTATCTAAAGACGGCGAGCGGTGAGCAACTGATTGTGTTCGAGCAAAACCAATCGCAGCAATCGGAGCTCCGCTACGCGGTAGGGCAGCAGGTCGTTGCGCGATGGAACGCGCCGAGCAATCACGTCATTGCGCGACACTAAAGTCACGGTTGGAAGCCGAGGACCATCGACCTGGATGGCGAGCGCAAGTGGTGCGCTCGCTGCCATACGTCGCAGTGCGGGCGGCGGGGGGGCGCCAGCAATCAGTATCCCCTATACCCGCAGAGCGACAACGTGTTGGTTCGGCTCGTGCGCGTCATCTAGATAGGGTATAGCGGCCACAGGGCCGCGCGTCGATCTCCGGAGCGCCATTTGTCGATCACCCAGCGGGCCTCTCCCTTCATCGGCGTGCTCGAGAAGGACCCAAAGATCAGTCTGATCGGCACATTGGCTATGCTGGTGGAGGCTCCAGGGGAGTTCGACCTTGTTCAACAGGGCCGCGTCTGGTCGCTTGCCGACGTACTTTCGTCCTGGCCCAATGTCGAAGAGGCCGTTGTTGGCGTGACCAACGTCATGCTCACGTTTGTGCTGCCGCCGAACGACATCGGCGCAATCGCGGCTGATATCGTCGAACTCTGGCATCGCTTGGGCCCGCGCAATGCGGGCGGCAAGCTGATCGAGATTCCCGTTGTTTATGGCGGCGAACTTGGCTTCGATTTGCCGGCGGTAGTTGCGCGCTCGGGTTTGTCGGCGCGGGAAGTGATCAGGATCCACAGTGAGGGCGACTATACTGTCTGTGCGATCGCGAGCTCCCCGGGTTTCGGTTATCTCCATGGCCTTGATCCCCGCATTTTCATGCCACGCAAGTCGGTCCCATCGCTCAACATGCGCGCCGGTTCGGTGACGATCGGCGGGATGCAGACCGGCGTTGCGGTGCTCACGAGCCCGAACGGCTGGAACGCGATCGGCTGGGCCGAGATGACGATGTTCGATCCCCGCAAGACGCAGCCGTCGCTGATGGCTCCAGGCGATCGCGTCAAGTTCAGAATAGATCGGATCGAATTGTGATCGAGATCCTGACGAGCCACGCGTTCAACACGATTCAGGACCACGGTCGCCGCGGTGTGCGCCGCTTCGGTGTGAGCACGTCTGGCGCCATGGACCCGGTCGCCCTCGAGGCTGGAAACGCGCTTCTCGGCAACGATGGTGATGCCGCAAGTATCGAGGTGCAGACGTTTCCATTCCGCCTGCGTTTCAACGCGGACGTCTCATTTGCGCTTACTGGAGCTGATTGTGACGCAAGGTTGGGGCAGCGAGCCGTTCCGCCCTGGTGGTGCATGCGGGCGAGGGCAGGGGATGTCCTCTCGATCAGCGCGCCCAAACGCGGTGCTCGCGTATATGTCTCGTTCGAGGGAGGCGTCGACGTTCCACCGGTGCTTGGCTCACGGAGCACGCATCTTCGTGCGGGATTCGGCGGATTGGAGGGGCGGGCCTTGCAGTCGGGCGACGTTGTGCCGGTTGGGAATCCGCAGCGCCAATCGTTGAGCCGGGTCGAGTTTGGTGCCGAGCCACCCGAGGTCGCGATCGCGGAGCCCGATCCGGCGGAGGACCGCATTCTGCGGGTGCGCGTCGTACGCGCTGGAGAGCACGACCTGTTTTCCGAGGAGGTGCAGGCGACGTTCTGGTCGACGAGATGGAAGATCAGCGCGCAGAGTGATCGCGGCGGATATCGGCTTAGCGGAGCGAAGCTGACATTGGCTGCGCCGGTCGAGATGCGTTCGCACGGCGTGGTGGCCGGCGTCGTACAGGTGCCGCCGGGCGGCGAGCCGATCATCCAGATGAGCGACGCCAACACGGCCGGGGGATATCCGAAGATGGCCGCGGTGATCCAGGCAGATCTCTGGCGCCTGGGCCAAGCGCGGTCGGGATCATTCATCGCTTTCAGCGAGGTCAGTTACCAGGACGCCGTTGCCGCCATGGCTCCCGTCAACGACTACATCGGCAGGGTGCGCGCGACGGCCGATCTTTATCGAGCTCTCTGAGTGGAACTAAGCAACAATCAAGAAGGATGGTTCAAACATGAAAATCGGCATCAACTCGGACATGGGCGAAGGCTTCGGCAACTATCGCATTTGTGACGACGAGGCGCTCATGGGAATCGTCTCATCTGCCAATGTGGCGTGCGGCTTTCATGCCGGCGACCCCATCATCATGGATCGCACGGTCCGCATGGCAAAGGTCAAGGGGGTTGAAGTCGGCGCGCATCCGGGTCTGCCGGATCTGCTTGGATTTGGCCGCCGCGTGATCCAGATGGATGCAGCGGAGCTCGAGAAGCATATGGTCTATCAGATCGGTGCACTCCAGGGCATCGCGGCCAATGCCGGCCATCGCGTGACCCATGTCAGCTTCCACGCGGCGATGGGCAATATGGTGAACGCCGATGCGGACATGGCCGCCTTGGTCGCCCGCGCAATCGCAACCATCGATCGAGACTTCATCGTGTTTTCGCAGCCCGACGCCGAGATTGTGCGAGCCGCGCGCAAAGTCGGCCTGCGGGTGTTGACGCTCTTTCTTGCCGATCGTGCCTACGACGAGAACGGCCATCTCGTGTCCCGCAAGCTGCCCAATTCGGTCATCACCTCGTCAGAGGCTGTGGCAGAACGGGTCCAGAGGTTTTTGGACGGCGGCACGGTGAAGACGATCGAAGGCAAATCGATCAAGGTTGAGGCGCGTTCGATCCTCATTCACAGCGACACCCCCGGCTCCGTCGATCTCGCGGCCACGGTGCGGCGCGTGGTGGAACGGGGTGGCGGAGAGGTCGCCCCGGCGAAGGTGTTGGTGGACTAAAGCGCGATGAGATCAGGATGAATCGTCATCGCCCTTTGGCCTGCTGTTTGAGCTACATCTCCGCGCAAACGCGTTCCGCGTTTGTCGCGAGGGAAAACAGCACCACACTTTGCATTAACGTGGCCCTTCGGGTCCGGATCATGCTCTAGAATGTGTTGCTTGGTGTGGCGTGCCGTCGTTCAGGTCGGGCAGGTCTCGACAAAGGGGCGAATCCTGGCGATGGGCGTTCCGTAGCCGACCAGCGCGCCCGTCTCGGCGAGGACAGCATCGAGGATACCCTCGGCCGGAGAAAGAACTGGCGCATAGATCAGGCCAACCTTGACGAGGCCGACGATCGCGCCGGCCTCGATCCGTTGGCCCGCCTCGACGAAGGGTTTTGCCCGCCAGGGATGCCCGGCGAGGAAATGCCCCGCGACATTTGCCGTCGCGACGACGTGCGGATCCTCGTGAGGGCTGGATGCTGCGGCAGGCGCCGCCGAAGACGCGCCGGTCTCCACGACGAGTTTCAACGACTGGTCCTTGTCCTCGACCTCGATGGACGCGACGCCGTATATCTCCAGGAGCCTGGCCAGGCGTTCGATGTGGGATGCATCTATCGGCATCTGCGAAGCTCCTCGAGAAGTCGAACGTTGGTCCTGAGTCGATCAAGATAGGCCGAGATATCGGTCTCGGCTGCAAGCGCATCCGAATACGGAGTTTGCTCGAACCGCAGTCTGCCGCCGAGCCTTGCCTGTCCGACGCGCCAAAGATCAGCCCTGATCACGGTTGCGATTTTCGGGTAGCCGCCGGAGGTCTGCGCATCGCGCATCTGAATGATGGGCTGTCCATTGGGCGGGATCTGAATGACACCCGGGACGATGCCGTGCGACCGTTTTTCGATCGGTGCGATCGGTTTCACGGCGGGACCTTGCAGGCGATAACCGTAGCGGTTGCTCTGTGGCGTAATCTTCCAACTGCTGCGCCAGAACAACTCCTGTGTGGCGCTGTCGAACGCGCCGTATTCGCCGGCGATCACGACCCTGACCGGGATATCGTCCGCTGGCGCATTCGGCCGGGCGAGGACGATGTCGGCCGGTTCGATCCCGAGCTCGCCGGTGCCCGTCGCTGGTTTGGGCTCGGCGCATCGCAGCATGTCTCCCGGCTGGAGCGGTCGCCCGTGAAGACCGCCGAACTCGCCGCGGAACTGAGTGCTCCGTGATCCCAACACTACCGGAACGTCGATGCCGCCACTGACGGTCAGATAGCATCGCGCGCCACGGGGCATCGCCTTGAGATTGAGAATGTCGCCAGCGCGCGCATGTGACCGCCACCATGGTGGGATCGTTCGTCCTCCGATCTCGACGTCGACCTCGGCGCCCGTAAGCGCAAAATCCATATTCCGGCAGAAGCGAAGCTTGAACGGCGTCATCGGGATCTCAATGGCCGCCGCGTTCTCGTCATTGCCAAGCAGGATGTTGCCGGCGCGCAAGGCAACGTCGTCCATCGCGCCCGACGTGCCGACCCCGAACCGGTATTGGTCGAAGCGGCCGAGGTCCTGGACACTGGTCGGGCCGAGAGCTGAGAGGATCTCGATCAACGGATCACCCGTTCGATCTCGAAGCGGATGGTGTCGCCCGGCGCGAGCGCGGCCGGCGTCTGCCAGGACGGATCGAAGAACGTCCAGGTCGTGTGTCCGATGGCGTGCCAACCACTTGGGCCCGGTGAAGCGGAGACGCCCGTCTGCGATCCACCGATGGACACTGAGCCGCCGGCGGAACGTTGCAGCGGCGTCTGGCGACGCGGCATGGTTATGCGAGGGTCCATGCCGCCGAGGTAGCAATAGCCGGGATGACTTCCCAGCGCGAACACGGTGTAGAGGGGCGCGGCATGGATCGATACTACGTCGTCAACGGACAGGCCGGTGTGTTCGGCAACGGCCTGGAGTGACAATCCGATCTCTCCGCCGTAGGTGACCGGCAGCTTGATCTCGCGCCCCCCGATCGCAAACTCCTGCGCTTCGTCCCATCCATCGTTGAGGGCCGCGATCAGCGAGTCCAGTTGGCGGGGGGGTGTTTGGAAGGTCAGCATCAGGTTGGTGATGCCCGGGATGGCTTCGCGGATTCCCGGCCATTTCGAAGACGCAGCGGCGAGCGCCCAGATGCGTTGCTGGTGGGCCAGGTCGAACGTGCCGGGGGCCTCGAACAGAAGAGCTGACGTGCCGAGCAGGCTGATCCGTGGTCGATCGGGAGCCGTCATTTTATGGCTCTCCGCACAGCCATCCAATGCTCCAGATGGTGGATGTCGTAGCCACCCCGGCAGAATGTTGGATCTGACAGAATGGCCTGATGCAGCGGCACATTGGTCTTGACGCCCTCGGCGCGCAGTTCGGATAGCGCGACACGTGCGCGCGCCAGTGCCTCGTCGCGGGTGGCGCCGTGGGCGATGAGCTTGCCGATCAAGGAGTCATAATAACGCGGAACGTTGGCACCGGTGACGATGTGCGAATCGACACGGATGCCGATGCCGCCGGGAACGTCCCAGCGCGTCACGGCGCCTGGCGAAGGCACAAAGGTGACCGGGTCTTCCGCATTGATGCGAAACTCCACGGCATGACCGCTCCGCGCGATACCCGTTTGCGAGATCAGCAACGACTCGCCGCGTGCGATGCGAATCTGCTCCTTGACGATGTCGATGCCCGTAGTCATCTCGGTAACGGGGTGCTCGACCTGGACGCGCGTATTCATCTCGATGAAGAAGAACTGCCCGTCTTCATAGAGGAATTCGAAGGTGCCTGCGCCGCGGTAACCGATCCGCCGACAGGCTTCGACACAGTTCTCTCCAACCCGCTCGACGAGCGCGCGGTCGATGCCGGGCGCGGGGGCCTCCTCGACGACCTTCTGGTTCCTGCGCTGGAGCGAGCAATCGCGGTCCCCAAGCCAAAGATGGTTGTCGTGCTGATCGCACAGGACTTGAATTTCGATGTGTCGCGGCTTTTCGAGGAATTTCTCGATGTAAACGGCGGCGTTCTTGAAGGCCTGACTCGCTTCTGCGCGCGTCAGCGCAAGCGCGTCGTCGAGTTCATTCTCGGCGCGCACGATCCGCATGCCGCGCCCGCCACCGCCGCCTGCCGCCTTGATGATGACGGGATACCCGATCTCCCGGGCGATGGCACGGACCTCGACCGGATCATCGGGCAGGGCGCTGTCCGGGCCGGGCACGCAAGGAACGCCCGCCATCCGCATCGCTCGTTTGGCCGCGACTTTGTCGCCCATGGTTCGGATACAGTCCGCTGGCGGCCCGATGAAGGTGAGGCCGGCCTGTGCAATCTTGTCGGCGAAATCAGCGCTTTCCGACAGAAATCCGTAGCCCGGATGAATCGCCTGAGCTCCGGTGACTTCCGCTGCGAGCAGGATCGCCGCAGGATTTAGATAGGTGTTGCTCGCCGCGGCCGGTCCGATGCAGAGCGCTTGATCTGCGAGCGCAACGTATCTCGCATCCCGGTCCGCCTCGGAGTGAATGACGACGGTCTTGAGACCCATCGCCCGGCACGCGCGCTGGATGCGAAGCGCGATCTCGCCGCGATTGGCGATCAGGACCTTGTCGAACATCAGGAGGGGCCTGCAGGTCGGATCCGGAACAGCGCCTGTCCCGCTTCGATCTCGTTACAATCCTCGACGAGAACCGCCAGAACGACACCGGACGTCTCGGCGGTGACGTCGATGAAGGTCTTCATCGCTTCGATGATGCATATTTTCTGACCTGCTTCGATGGTTGTGCCTATTTCCACCAGGGGCGGCTCATTCGGCGCCGCAGCGCGATAAAACACGCCATGCATCGGCGCGGGCACGACGATCTCTTCGGCATCAGCATCAGGTACCGCCGGCGAGCGTGCCGGCTCGTGCCTGGGAACGCGCATCACGTCCAATCCATGCGGGGCATGAGGTGAGACGGGATTCGCCTCGTGCGACGCAGTGCTTTTCAGGATGCGGACGCGCGTCCCGTCTTGCGTCAGCTCCAGCTCCGCGATGCGCGATCGCGAGACCAGATCGACCAGTTGCTCGATTTTAGCGAGGTCCACGGTCATCGCCCCTGTCTAGCGTATCGATGTGCGCCTCTCGATCATCAAGTCGTGGTCCGCCGATGCCTCTGCGCGAAGTTGAGGCCGCCGACCACCTGCTGGGTCGGCAGCACCTCCATGAACGCGACGTTCATGCGCGCGGGGGAGCCGATCGCGAAAGCAATTGAATTGGCGATGTCCTCGGGCTGCAGCGCATCGTAGTCATCGAAAAAGCGACGCTTTGCCTCGGCAAGATCACCCAGCAGCCGCCCGAAGACTTCCGTCTCGACGCGGGCCGGCGAAACCTCGGTCACGCGAACCCGGGTGCCGTAGAGATCGACGCGCAACTGCTGCGAGAGCGAATGGATGCCCGCCTTCGTTGCGTGGTACACGGTATTTCCCCCGCCGAAGGCATAATGGCCGGCGATCGACGAGATGTTGACGATATGGCCATGGTCGCGCTTCGCCATTCCAGGTACGATCAGCCGCGTCAGATGCAGGACGGCGCGCAGATTGACGTCGATCAGGGCGTCGACATCGTCAGGCGTAGTGTCCAGGATATTACCTCGCCGGGACTGGCCGGCATTGTTGACGAGAACGTCGAATTCAGCCGAGTTTACCAGCGCCGTCAGCGCGTCCAGGTCGCTGACGTCAACGGCGCAGGCGTGGCACCCGGTCTCGTCCGATAGGGCCGCCAGCCGGTCCGCATCGCGTGCGACCGCATAGACGTCCAGCCCCTCGGCGCTCAGGCGGCGAACCGTCGCAGACCCGATGCCCGAGGAGGCGCCCGTCACCAGCGCCGTTCGATAGTCTGAAAATCCCATTCGTTCGGCTCCTCCGTGCAGCGTTACCTATAGGCCCGACGGGTTCCAGGTGGTAAGAATATTTCGTTCTAGTCCCATAGCCGCAGCGTATTGCTGCCGCCGTGATGACCTCGTTGTTGGGAACCCCGTATTGGATACGCGCCGCCTCGAAGCCTTCGTCAAAGTCGTCGACCTCGGAAGCATGTCGCGTGCGGCGAAACTGCTCAACATTGCCCAGCCGGCGCTGAGCCAGCAGATCGCCAGCCTGGAGGTCGACTTCAAGCGAAAGCTGCTGGACCGCAGCGCTCGTGGCGTCAGGCCGACCGATGCGGGGCAAATCCTCTACCGCTATGCCAAATCGATCCAGCGGCAGATCGACGAAGCGCGGCGTACTATTTTGGAGAACCGATCGGGGCTGAATGGCAACGTTACGATCGGCCTGGCGCCGCTCAGCTCGGCGGCATTGCTCGCGACCCCGCTGCTGATGCAGGTACGTGAACGCTATCCAGGCGTCGTGCTGCACATTTACGACAGTTCCGGGGTCATGCTCAGCGAAATGGTGCTGAAGGGGATCCTGGATATGGCTGTCCTCTACGGCGATCGTCCCGTGACCGGTCTCGACTACAAGCCGCTGATGCGCGAGCACTTTTATCTTGTTGCGCCCCGCAGCATGTATTCGGGGCAGATGCCTTCGGAAGAGGTTTCTGCGGAGGAGGTCGCGCAATTTGATCTGCTGCTTCCATATCGGGAATCCTTCCTGCGACAGACGGTCGAACGGGTCTGCGCCGAGGTTGGGCTCCGCCCGCGCATCGTCGCGGAGATCCATTCACAATCGACCCTGTCTTCGGCGATTGCAGCCGGGATGGGTGCTGCCGTGCTACCCATGTCCATCGCAGAGGCATTGCCGAACCTGGATGAACTCTGCATTCGTCGGATCGATGCGCCGTCGGCGTCGCAGCAAATGTCGCTATGCATTTCCGACAACGTTGCTTTGTCCGATGCCGCATTCGCTGTTTACAAGATATTGCTCGAGATCATCGGTAAGAACTGGGGGCCGTTCGATTGCTCCTCCGGCTCGGCTGCCGGCGCTACTGGCAGCCCAACATCGCCTCTGCGCGGATCGAAGGACGAGCCATAACGAAATACGATGCGGCAATCCCAAATCTGAAATTCTCCGACGTGAGGCGGTCAACTATCTCAGGGTGAAGCACAGATTTCGGACCCTTGGAGGGACCATGGTTCACGTTGTCAGAACATTCGATCGGCCTGCCGCAGACCTCGTAGAGCGTATCAAGCAATTTCCTCCATCCACCCTTCATGAGGCGCAGGGGCGCTCGGGTGCTTTGACGTCCCGGATCAAGCCGATCTATCCGGGAATGCGGGCCTGCGGGCCGGCGTTTACCGTGAGCTGTCACCCCGGCGACAACATGATGCTCATCACGGCGATCTCGCTGGCAAAGCCGGGCGATGTGCTCGTGGTGAGCGCAGGTGACCATCCGGAGCAGGGCGGTTTCGGCGAGGTGCTGGCGACCGCCTGTGTCGCCAAGGGGCTCGCCGGCCTGGTCACGGACGCCGGCGTGCGCGATGGTCCGGCGATCCGCAATACCGGCTTCCATGTTTTTTCCTATGGGCTGTGTATGAAGGGAACCGTGAAGGAGACCCTCGGCTACATCAACCAGCCGATCGTCATTGGCGGCATCGCAGTCCGCCCAGGCGATATCGTCAGCGCAGACGATGACGGCGTGGTCATCGTGCCCAAGGAGAACATCGCCGACGTTTGCGTCAAATCCGCCGCGCGCGAGGAAAAGGAAGCCAGCGTGATGAAAGCGCTTAAGGCGGGTGGCGACATTCTCGAATTGTCGGGCATTGGCAAGGTGCTCGAGGCCAAGAATTGTACCTTTGCCTGAACAGGCAGGCCTACGACGATCGACTCGCCCGACATTCTCTGTACGCGGCTCCGGCAATCCGAACGTTAGGGCGTAGCGTTCTGCGATCGAGGCGGATCCAGTGCCGCAACGCGACAGGCAAGGAGACTACATGCCAGCCATACTCGGCTCGGGCGAGCATCGTTACCGCGTTGTCGAAAACTGGGCCAAACTGCCGGACGGCTGGCAGCTCACGGACGTCGCGTCCGTCGCAGTCGACAGCAAGGACCGCATCTACGTCTTCAACCGCGGCGCCCATCCGATGGTGGTGCTCGACCGCGAGGGCAGTTTCCTGCGCAGCTGGGGTGAAGGACTGTTTAACCGTGCTCACGGCCTGCATATCGACGCCGACGACAATCTCTATTGCACCGATGACGGCGACCACACGGTGCGCAAGTGCACCCCCGACGGCAAGGTGCTGTTGACGATCGGCATCCCCGAGAAGCCTGCGCCGTTCATGAGTGGCAATCCGTTCCATCGCTGCACCCACACCGCGCTGTCGCCAAAGGGCGAGGTCTACGTCTCCGACGGCTACGGCAACGCCCGCGTCCACAAGTTTACACCCGACGGCAAGCTGATGATGAGCTGGGGCGAGCCCGGCACCGATCCCGGGCAGTTCAACATCGTTCACAACATCGCCACCGACACCGACGGTTATGTCTACGTCGCCGACCGCGAGAATCATCGCGTGCAGGTGTTCGACGGCAACGGCAGGTACGAGACGCAGTGGAACAACCTGCATCGGCCCTGTGCGCTGTGCTGCTGCGGCGGCAAGCAGCCGACCTTCGTGATCGGCGAGCTCGGACCTGGCATGGCCGTCAACCGCAAGGTGCCTAATCTCGGCCCGCGACTGTCGATCGTCGATGCGCAAGGAAGGCGCATCGCGCGGCTCGGCGGCGAAGATGGTCCGGGTATCGCGAGCGGCAAGTTCCTGGCACCGCACGGCATCGCGCTGGATTCGCATGGTGACCTGTATGTCGGCGAGGTCGGCGTCACCGACTGGAAGACGAACTTTCCGGACGAGGAGATGCCCGCCGTCGTGCGCGCCACGCGTTGTTTGCAGAAGTTGGAGCGTGTGCAGGAAGGCTCCTAGCTTACGGCGCTGGAATACGCGAGACGAGCAAGCCTGCGCAGCCGTACGCCGTAATGGTGCCGGCCTGTCCATCGACGCCCTCGATCAGCCGTTCAACCGCGCAGATCCAGGCAGTGGCGAAGCTCTCAAGACGTTGTCATGCCACGCCGTGCGGCATGATGCGCTCCGCCTGGCCTTTGCCGTGCCAGACCTGGTCGAGTAGCTCGACGATCGGCTCGCCAAAATCCTCGTATTTCACCTCGATCGATCGCAGCCACGGTGCAATCCAGCGGTTGAGTGGGTTGCCATCGATGCCGACGAGCCTGCAGCGTTCCGGAACCGGAATGCCGCTCTCGCGAGCAAAGCGATAGGCGCCATAGGCGATCTGGTCGCTGACGCACATCAATCCCTCGAGCCAGCCATCGCGCGCGGCGAGCTGCTGGGCGGCTTCGTAGCCGATCTCGAGGTGAGAACGGCCGGCCGCCTCCGCCTTCGGGATTTCTGTGGCGCCGAGCGCGCGCATACGGTTGCAGAATCCCTTGAGGCGATCCCGCGTGACGGAGGATCCCCGGGCGGGCGCCAGCACGCCGCAGCGCCGCAGTCCCGCGGACCACAGCATTTCGGCGGCTTCGCCGCCCGCCTTGACGTTGTCGATACCAACGAAGGCGCCGCGCCCGAACGGCGGGCGGCGGTTGACGAAAACCATTGGCGCGCCGTCAGCGACGAAATCTTTCAGCACTGCGCTCGGCACACTAGCGACCATGATATAGCCGCGCACCACCTGCGAACGCATGGCGTTGAGATATTCGTCCTGCAGATCAGGTCGATCGTGCGTGTCGCAGAGGATCATCACGTAACCGGCGGCGCGCAGCGCGGCTTCGGTCGAAGCGGCGATCGCGGCCATCACGGGATTGTCCAGGTTGGGGGCGAGCATCGCGACGAGGCGGCTTTCCCGCCTGCGCAACGTCCGGCCGGCGTGGTTGGGGTGGTAGCCCACGACGGCGATGGCCCTGCGGACGCGCTCGACGGTCTCGGCAGAGGCCCGGCGCGTTTCGCCGTTGACGATGCGCGAGACGGTGGCAATCGAAACCCCGGCCGCCGCAGCGACGGTCGCAAGTGAGGCGGGCGCGGAGCGTTGTTTGTTCTTCATTGATTGGCTCGGTTGTGATCCGCTGAAGAGGGAGAATACAGCGATTGACAATTTAGGCAAACGTTTGCCAAACTAGCCCTAACAACCAAGACTTCGCCGGGAGGACGCTATGAGAACTGTTATCCGACACGCCATCAGCGCCTCTGTGCTGGCGGTCTGCCTCCTGGCGGGCGGTTCGGGCGTTCATCCCGCCGCGGCGCAGACCGTCCTGCGGATGACCTGGTACTCGGACGGCAACGAAGGTGAGGTGATGGCCGATCTCCTCCGCCGCTTCGAGGAAAAGAACCGCGACATCCACGTCGTTCTGGATCAGGTGCCGTTCAAGGCCATCAACGAGAATCTGCCGGTGCAACTTGCCTCGGGGCAGGGGCCCGACATTGCCCGCGTCAGCGACATGGGCGGCCTTGCCCGCTATATGCTCGACCTGCGCCCCTACTTGAAGAACGCCGACTACTGGGAAGCGAATTACGGTCCCTTCCTGCAGTGGATGCGGGTGCCGGGCGACACGTCGTCGATTCCAGGCTTCATGACCCAACTGACCGTGACCGGTCCATTCGTCAACAAGACGCTGTTCGAGCAGGCGGGCGTCGCAATGCCGGGTCCGAAAGCGTCCTGGGAGGACTGGGGCAAGGCGACAAAAGAGGTGGCGGACAAGGTCCAGGCGCCGTTTCCGATCGCGTTCGACCGTTCCGGTCACCGCTTTTTCGGCATGGCGATTTCGCAAGGCGCAGCCGTGTTCGATGGCAAGGGGCAGCCGGCGATCATCGACGACGGGTTCAAGCGCGCGGCCAAGCTGATCTATGACTGGCACAACAGCGGCGTGATGTCGAAGGAGCTATGGGGCTCGGTGGCGGGGGCGACCTACCGCGGAGCCAACGAGGAATTCAAGAACGCCCAGGTCGTCATGTATGAATCGGGCTCCTGGCAGATCAGCCAGTTCGACAAGACGATCGGAACGGCGTTCGACTGGGTTGCGGTGCCGACGCCGTGCGGGCCGGCGAACTGCTCCGGCATGCCGGGCGGTGCGGCGCTCGTCGGGATCAAGTCCACCAAGCATCCCGAAGAAGTGGCGCGCGTGCTCGATTACCTCGCGAGCGAGGACGTCGTCGCCGAGTTCTATGCCCGCTCCCTGTTCGTGCCGGGCCATCTCGGTCTCGCCCGCAAGGGCCTCGACTACAAGGATGCGTCGCCGGTTGCGAATGCCGCGCTCAAGGTCTTCAGCGACGGTGTCAATCAACTCGCGCCGGCGGCCAATCAGTTGCAGGGCTATCCGGCGAGTCGCGTCATCCTCAACGCGGTGATCAGCCGGCTCGGCCAGGCCGTCTCCGGCGAGATCACACTCGATGAGGCCTATAAGCGCATCTCGGGCGACGTCGAGCAGCAGCTCGCCGAGCGCAACAAGAAGTAGGCGCTGGGCGCATCGCGGCATGACCGATTTGCCAACTGGCATTGAACCGCAGGCCGCGCCGACGGTCTCGCTGCTCGCGCGCTTGCGCCGCGCGGCCGAGACGGCGCTGAGTGCGGTGTGCGGCAACCTGCTGCGCCTCGTCGATCGTCCAATGCGCCTGTTGCAACGGCTCATCGGCGAGCGGCGAATGGCCTATGTCTTCCTGCTGCCGAACCTCGTTTTCTTCTCGTTGTTCGTGTTCGTCCCGCTTGCGATCGATCTGGTGTTTTCGTTCACCGGCGGGGAGTCGCTGTTTCCTTCGGAGCGACCCTATGTCGGGACCGATCAATACGCCTATCTGTTCGACTGCGGCTCCTTCTTCGATCCCGCGTCGTGCCGGGTCGATCATTTCTGGCGCGGCGTTGCGAACACGCTGCGTTTCACCATCTTCCAGCTCGTATCCATGGTGACGTTTTCGCTCGTCACCGCGCTGGTCCTGAACATGCGGATCCGCGGCCGCGGCTTTTTTCGCGCGGTCTATTTCTTTCCAGTGCTGCTGTCACCGGTCGTGGTTGCGCTGGTCTGGAAATGGATACTGCAACGCGACGGCCTGCTGAACGCCGGGCTCACCACGATCGGGGGGCAGAAGGTGCTGTTCTTCGTGGATCCCGGCTGGGCGATGTTCTGGTCGGTTTTCGTCTCGGTCTGGGCGCATATGGGCTTCTACACGCTCATCCTGCTCGCGGGATTGCAGGCCATTCCAGCCGATCTCTACGAAGCGGCGCAGATGGACGCGACGCCGCGCTGGCGCGTGTTTTGGCGGATCACGCTGCCGCTGCTCTGGCCGAACCTCATCGTGGTGATCGTGCTGGCGCTGATCCGCGGCGTGCAGACGTTCGATGAGGTGTTCGTGTTGACCGGCGGCGGACCGGGGACCGCAACGCTGATGATCGTGCAGTACATCTACGAGACTGCATTTGCCAGCCAGGTGCAGAATTTCGGCCTCGCTGCGGCGGCTTCGATCGTGCTCGGCGCGGTGCTGTTTCTGCTCACGCTGGCGCAGTTGTCTCGTACCCGGAGCGCCTCATGAAGCCAATTCAGCTGCTGCGCGCCCGCCGTCGGAGCGGGCACTGGCATTGGACCGATATCGCCGCCTATGCCTATCTCGGGCTCGGCGTCGTGCTTATGTTCGGGCCCGTCGTGTGGCTGGTCCTGTCCTCGTTCAAGACCCAGGCGAGCCTGCTGGAATTTCCGCCCTCGCTGCTGCCGCTGTCCCAGCAGGAAGTCAGAGTGCAGGGCTTTCCGCAGCCGCTGCCGCTTTTTGCAACCATCCTCGACAATGGCGAGCGTCGCGAGCTCGCGCAAATCAGGCGCATCGGGCTGGTCGCCCAGATGGTCGATCCGGCCGATCCCAAGCAGCAATATCGCGTGCCAATCGCCAAGCTCGCGCCGGTTCGGCACCTGAGTTTCGTGACCTCGAACTACACCGAGCCGCTCCAGAAATTCGCCTTCACGCACTATCTGTGGAACTCGGTGTTCGTCACGACGATCGCAACTCTGATCACACTGCTCATCAATTCGATGGCAGCCTATGCTCTTTCCATCTACGAATTCAGAGGCAAGACCGTCGTCATGCTGATGGTGATCGGTACGCTCATGATCCCGATCACTATCATCCTCGTGCCGGTCTATCTCGTCGTCACGAAACTCGGCCTCGTCAATTCGCTCTGGGCTGTCATTCTTCCGGGTGCCGCGACGCCCACAGGCGTTTTCCTGTTGCGGCAGTACATGCTGACGCTGCCGCGGGACCTCATCGAGGCGGCGCGCATGGACAAGGCGAGCGAATGGCAAATCTACTGGCGGATCGTCATGCCGCTGGCGGCACCGGCTCTGGCAGTATTGGCCATCTTCTCCATCATGTGGCGGTGGAACGAGTTTCTGTGGCCGCTCGCGGTGCTCACCAAGTCCGAATCGTTCACGCTGCAGATCGGTCTCAACGCCTTCCAGGGTGAGCTGCAGACCCAGTGGAATTATCTCCTGGCGATGACGGTGGTATCGCTGATTCCGGTGGCTCTTGTCTTCGTGTTTCTGCAGCGCTTCATCGCCACGGGAATAGCCAATACGGGGATGAAATGATGGCGGGGATGTCGTCATGGCTGGCCTGACTCTCAAGGGCGTCCGCAAGGCCTACGGAACGATCGCCGTGATTCACGGCGTCGATCTTGCGATCGCGGACGGCGAATTCATCGTCTTCGTCGGCCCGTCCGGCTGCGGCAAGTCGACCTTGCTGCGCATCATCGCCGGGCTCGAGGATGTGACCGACGGCGAGATTGCGATCGACGGCCTCGACGTCACGCGCGTGCCGGCGTCCGACCGCGGGCTCGCCATGGTGTTCCAGTCCTATGCTCTCTATCCGCACATGACCGTCTACAAGAACATGGCCTTCGCGCTCGAGAACATGGGTCTTGCCGGTACCGAGATCGACGCCCGGGTTCGGCGCGCGGCCAAGATGCTGCGCCTCACCGAGTATCTCGAGCGCAAGCCGAAAGCACTGTCGGGGGGACAACGGCAGCGCGTGGCGATCGGTCGCGCGATCGTCCGCGATCCCAAGATCTTCCTGCTCGACGAGCCGTTGTCCAACCTTGATGCCGAACTGCGCGTCGCCACCCGCAAGGAGCTTGCGGCGCTGCATGCCGAGATCGGCGGCACCATGATCTACGTCACTCACGATCAGGTCGAGGCGATGACCATGGCAGACCGCATCGTCGTGCTACGCGGCGGCCGCATCGAGCAGATTGGTACGCCGCTCGAACTGTACAATCGGCCGGACAATCTCTTTGTGGCCGGATTCATCGGCTCGCCGCGCATGAACCTGCTGCCGGTGCAGGTGGTATCGCCGGGGTTGGTGCGCGTCGGCGAGGCCGGTCAACCGATCAAGATAACGACGGGCTCGGTCGCTGCGGGCACATCAGCGACGCTCGGCGTGCGCCCCGAGCATATTACGCTCGCCGCAGACGCCGCTGATCTGACACTCACCATCGACCTCGTCGAACAGCTCGGTGGCGACACGTATTTCTATGGCAGCGCGCCCGGCTTGCCGCAGATCACAGTGCGCCAGAACGGCCAGGCGCTGCGGGGGCGCGGCGAGACTCTTCCGGTTCGTTTCGAGCCGGCCAACCTTCACCTGTTCGACGCCGAAGGGGCTGCCGTTCGGCCCGGCCGCTGAATCCCGAGGGCAGGCGACGATAGAACAAGACCAATGATGGAGTGCTGAGACATGAAAGCCCTGGTTGAGGGCCGCTATCGCGGTTGCGAAGGCGGAGCCGCAGTGTTCGACGTCGGGCAGGGAGCCACCGTCGCGGTGCGTATCCTCGAGCACGATCTGGGCCGGGTGACGCTGCGCCGTGCTGGCGGCTTTCGACTTGATCGCGGCTGGTCGCTGGCGCCTGGCGGCATCGAGCCGCCGTATGGGGGGCGCGATCGCGACGACTTGTCGGGCTTCGCCAATCCGCCGGTGACGGTGACTGTGGGCGAGGGTACCATCAGCGTAGCGGCAGCGGGGCTCATGGCCGAGGTCACGCTGCGTCCGTTCGGGGTTGCCTGGCGACGCGAGCACGAGGTCGAGCCATTCCTGCGCGACCGACCGACCCAGGCCTATTTTGTCTCCAACAAAACCCCAGCCATCGCGCACATGACGGCGCGTCACCCGGACGAGTGCCACTACGGCCTGGGCGACAAGGCGGGCCCATTAGATCGCACGGGACGACGCTTTGCCATCGACGCAGTAGACCCTTGCGGCTTCGACGCCGAGCTGAGCGATCCGCTCTACAAGATGCTGCCGTTCGTCATCGTCGATGGGCCGCAAGGCGCTCACGGCATTTTCTATGACAATCTCTCCACCGGATCTGTCGATCTCGGCTGCACGATCGACAACTACCATGGCACGTTCCGGTCTTATCGCGCCGATGACGGTGATCTCGACTTCTACGTGCTCGCGGGGCCCGGTGTGCGCGAGGTCGTGCGTCGTTTCTCCTGGCTCACAGGGGGCCAGGCCTTTGCGCCGCGCTGGTCGCTCGGGTTCGGTGTCACGTCGATGGCGATAGCGGATGCGCCCGACGCGGACAGGCGAGTTACGGAATTCATTGCCGACTGTCGCCGCCACGCCATCCGTTGCGATAGCTTCCATTTTGGCTCCGGCTATACCTCGATCGGCGGGCGGCGGTACGTATTCAACTGGAATCACGACAAGTTTCCCGATCCATCCGCGACCATGACGCGGCTCGTCGAAGCCGGCATCCAGCCGGTGACCAACATCAAGCCGTGTCTGCTCGACGATCATCCGCGGCTCACCGAGGCCATCGACGCCGGCATCCTGGTGAAGGACAAGGCGACAGAAGCTCCAGCCGTCGCGCAGTTCTGGGATGGCGTCGGCTTTCACGTCGACTTCACCAATCCCGACGGGCGCCGGTGGTGGCGCGCGGGCATCGAGCATGCGCTGCTCGATCATGGCGTCGTTTCCATGTGGAACGACAACAATGAGTTCGAGATCTGGGATGAGGACGCGGTTTGTGCCGGCGATGGCCGTCCCTTCGCCCAGGCGCTGGCGCGCCCGGCGCAGGCGTTGCTGATGACGAAGCTTTCCTTCGAGGCACAGGCCGACCGATCCCCGTCACGACGGCCCTATGTCATCACGCGTGGCGGGCCGGCGGGGGTTGCGCGCTATGGCCAGACCTGGTCGGGCGACAACGCAACCGCCTGGAAGACGCTGCGTTTCAATCTCACCCAGGGGCTCAATATGAGTCTGTCCGGGCTCTTCAACATCGGCCACGATGTCGGCGGTTTTCATGGTCCGCGGCCAAGCCCGGAGTTGCTCTGCCGTTTCGTCGAGTTCTGCGCACTCTGGCCGCGCATGATCATGAACTCGTGGAACGACGACGGCTCGGTCACTCTGCCCTGGATGCACGCATCCGTGCTGCCTCAGGTGCGCGCCGTGATCGGGCTGCGGCATCGACTGCTGCCCTACCTTTACACGCAGATGTGGCGCGCCAGTCGCGACCATGAGCCCGTGGTGCGTCCACTGTTCTGGGATTTCCCGGACGATGCGGCGGTGAGGGGCGTCGAGGACGCCTTCATGCTCGGCCCCGATTTGCTCGTCGCTCCTGTGCTCGAGGAGGGCGTCTCCGAGCGCCGCGTCCAGCTACCTGCGCATGAAGGTGGCTGGTACGACTGGCACGATGGTCGACACTTCGCCGGTGGTGGGACGGTGCAGGTCGCCGCGCCCTTGGGGCGCCTGCCAGTGTTCGTTCGCGCCGGCGCCATGATTCCGGTCGTTGACATCGATTTGGCCGGCAGTCCGGGTGAGCGGTCGCTTATGGTCTTCGGCGCGCCGGAGACGTATTCCACTGCCGATCTCTACGAGGACGACGGCGACATGACAGCCTGGCGCACGGATGCGTTGCTGTTGTCCCTTCGCTTGTGCCGGAAAGCCACCGGTCTGGAATTGACGGGAAGGGCGCAAGGCGATTTCCGTCCGGCATTCGACCGTTTGCGTGTGACGCCGGTCGGAGTGGCGGAGCCCCTGACCATCGGCGCGATCGAAGGGCCTGTTACACTTGAGTTGGGGGCGACTAGCGCGCCGCTGACACGAAAGCTTCCATGACGCGTCATGCCTAGTTGTGTGACAGCCTGTACAAAGGTGGCTTCCGCCATCTGAGGGGGGGCCGCGCCACGCCGCGTCGACTTGCCCGCCGGGCTCGGCAGCTTTTCCCGTAAGAATACCGCCCGCTCTTGCAAGGAGGGCTCGGGATGGGCATGGAAGTCTTGGGGCCACGTTGGAGAATGCCGAAGGGTTGATGCAATCCTGGAAGCTTGTATCGCGACGATTCATGGCTGGGCTTCGGGAAACAAAGTGAAACGATCCGGCCAATCTTGGTCATCGTTGCTGCATTCATGTCCGCCAACGAGGGTTGACCGAGCCGATCAAAAATCTAATCTTCGTTGGGTCGTGTTCCGACAATCCTAATAGACGTGCGCGTTTTGCCAGCGTCTCTTGCTGGCAAGTTCGCCTGCTCGCGAAATGGACAAGGGACGCGTTGAGGGGACAGTCGGGCGAATACTCAAGGAGGGGTGCTTATGCGAGTTGAAGAGCAGGCCTTCGGAGGGGGACATGGACGGCGATTGGTGGCCGCAGGCATCGATGACGAACGCCAGCGCCAACCTTGCAGATGTGCGGCGCGCTGCAGCGGCATTTCTTGACAATATGTTGGTTGCGGCTCCTGGAGATCGCGACCGCGGGATTCACAACTGGATGACGGTTGGTGATCGGTATCGGGATTCGGCCGAGCTCGCTATCAGGAAAAAGCTGCAAACGTCATCCAGTGAATCCTGGTTTTGCGCCCTGACAGCTTTTGAGGTGGCAAGAGAACTCGCCGAGGCAGGGAGTTCATCGAGCACCGCGCTTGAGGACCGGATCGAGGGTAGCCTCAGGAGTTTCGAGGCCTGTGAGCCTCGTCGCGTGGAGCGGGTAGAGATTGAGCCTTTTGATCAAGTGCGGCTTGCCGGGTGCTTTCTGCCCGCCGCGTGTCGCGCACGGCCTGCACCCGCGGTCATTTGCATTAGCGACGAGGAATCGTCCGTCGATACGATCCTGAGCCGGCTTCTGCCTGCGGCTGAGGGGCGCAATCTGTCGATCCTGGTTGTTCGAGGAGACGATGCATCAAGGTATCGTCTATTCGGGCCTGAAGCCTTCCTGGCGAGTTGGCTGAACTATTTGGAAAGCCGATCCGATGTCGATGCTGGCCGAATTGCTGTCAGCGGTGAGAGAATCGCCGCCAGTCATGCGTCGCGCATCGCTGCAACCGACCGCAGGATAGTTGCAGCTGTTTGTGATGGCGGACTTTGGACCGCGCTCCGACATCGAGCGAGCGTGGGCTGGATGACGGGAATGTGGGACCCGGCCCGCGACCGCGTGCAGAAGTCCAGTCTACAGTTGGTGCGTCGAATGCGGTGTCCGGTCCTGATTATGGCTGGCGGTCGAGCGATGGTCGACCAGCAGGATGCTCTTGAACTGCAAGCCGAGTGCAAGCCTGCCGGAGTGGATTGCTCCATTGCAATTGCTCAGAATTCGGGGCAGTTCGAAAACTTCGTCACCAAGGACAATTTCGTTCTCGATTGGCTCCAGCAAAAACTCGGACCGCATCGGCAATTTGAACCGATAACCTACCTGTAGCAGGCGGCCAGCAGCGAGCAGATCAAGTCCAAAGATGTCCGCCCTGTAGCTCGTTCGAGCTGGAGGCCCCGACGCATGATGCGCCGGTCAACAAGCTGCTCCACGTTCAGGAGATATCTATCGCCAGCAGGCGGGATGCGAGCCGCGCATTCTTCGCAATCGTCGCCAGCGAGACGTTGATATCTGCCAAGGCTTTCTCGTCGAACTCGTTGAACATTGTCGAGTTTAGAGCAAGTTTCCTCTTGGCGAGCTTCGCGATTTCGGCTTGTGCCTTGGCTGTAAGGGACATCAAGACATAACGCGCGTCGTCCGCACGAGTCGCTCGCGACAACAATCCGCCCTTCTCGAGACTCTTCGTCTGGTTGGTGACGAATGCCGGATGAATCCGCAACTTGCCCGCAACATCGATTCCAGCCACGCCTTGCCCCTCATCCAACTCTTCGATGGCCATCAAGATCAGCCATTGCGGTTCTGTGATGCCGAGGAGTTCGGCCCAGCTCTTATGGATATCCTCCAACTGGGAGTGGATCTCGACCACATTCCAGATGAAATCCCTGATTGCTCGGTCGAGGTTTTTCTCGATCATTTTTGAGTTCCAGCGAAGTTGGAGGACCAGAGCCCTTTAACTAGCTACTCTACTGTCATCTCAAGTGATTTTGCTCTCAGATATTCGTTATCCACGGCGGTAAAATGCCCAGTTTTCGCGGCTAGATAGCGGCAAGCATCGGCTTGAATTGAGACTTGAAAATATTAATTGATTGGAATAAGCATTATCGCGTTTAAGAGCAGTTCGAACTCCTCAATAGGGAGTTCCGAAACACCGCTTGTTAAACCTCCAAGGAAACCCTCGGGATGCCCCCCGAGGGTTTTTTGCTATCAGTTTCGATGCGACATCAGGTCAAATTTCTCCAAATTTAGTGGTGTTGCGCTGTTACAACAGCCCGCTGCGAACAGTTAATTGATTGCAACAATTAATTGAGCTGATTGTTTTGGTGAATTATATCGAACTTAGCGACGGAGGGGGGCACCCTTGAAGTCGTTTCCGCAACCGGAGATCGGGGGCGGACGAATGGGGAATTGAGGGGCCGGAGGCCGTGATCGTCGATCGCGTCCAAGTCGCCCAGCACCAACTTGGAGGTAAGCAAATGAAATTGACGAAGAGCCTTATGCTTGGCTCGGCGGCGGCTCTGATTGCCGTTGGCGGAGCGCAGGCAGCCGATCTTCCCGTGAAGGCCAAGGCCGTCGAATACGTGAAGATCTGCTCCCTGTACGGAGCCGGATTCTACTACATGCCGGGCACTGACACCTGCATCAAGTTCGGTGGCTACGTTCGTGCCGACACGACGGTGGGCTCGGGCGACTATAGCTTCATGCAGGGTAACGCCCAGGGCGCGAATAATCGCCTGACCAACTACTGGTACAGCCGCGCCCGTATGGACCTCACCGTCGATACCCGCACGGCGACCGAGTATGGCGTTGTGCGCACCTACGCGGACATGGTCTTCACTTGGGATACGACCTCGGTCAACAGCAGCAACCCGTCCTCGAATCCGGCGGTGCTCGGCGGTTCCGCCTCGCTCGGCCTCTACCATGCGTTCATCCAGTTCGCTGGCTTCACCTTCGGCCGCACGGTCTCGATCTTCGACGCTCCGTGGCAGAGCTATCCGGCTGGCGGTCCCGACACCATCCCGGGCGGCAGCAACAACGTGACCGGCGTGAACCAGGTTGCCTATACGGCTGACTTCGGCCAGGGCATCACCGGTTCGGTGGCCTTGCAGGATCTGACGACGGCGGCCGGTGGCCAGTCGAACCTTTGGAACGTGTCGTCGGGTACCGCGGCTCAGTTCGTGACGGGCGTCTACGGTGCCAACGATTGGGGTGGCACGCGTTCCCCCGACATCGTCGGTGCGATCCGCGTCGACCAGGCCTGGGGTCTGGCCCAGATCTCGGTTGCCGCGCATGACATCCATTCCGCTTACTATGGCAGCACCGAACTCACCGGTCATCCCGGTGACAAGTGGGGCTGGGCGGTTCAGGGCGCCTTGTCGATCAAGAACATCCCGACCGGACCTGGCGACAGCATCAACCTGCAGGCCGTCTACACGGATGGTGCAAGCCGCTACAACTTCCAGAGCCTGTTCCCGCAGAGCTTCTTCATGTTCAGCGGCACTGGCCTCGCCGGCGCCTACCAGAGCACTGGTTTCGCTGGCATTGCTGACGGCGTCTTCGGCACCGGCACCGACATCGAGACCGTCAAGACTTGGGGCTTCCGTGGTGGCTACACCCACAACTGGAACCCGAACTGGGCGAGCGCCATCTACGGTGGCTATGCTCAGCTGAGGTATGGCACGACGGGCAAGGCGCTGATCTGCACGAACTTCGCTGCGATCGCCGTGGCCGGTTCGACCTGTAATCCGGACTTCAACTTCGCGGTCATCGGTGTCAACACCGTGTGGACCCCGGTCAAGAACCTGGCGTTCACGGCTGACGTGAACTGGCAGCATCTGGACCAGAAGTATACCGGCGCCATCAACAGCCCGGGCATTGCTGCTTCGGCTAAGCCGGCAGCCGTGTATGAGCTGAAGGACCAGAACTCGGTCTCCATGCTCCTCCGCGCCCAGCGCAACTTCTAAGTTCGATCTCTCGATCGATCAGAGGACCCCGGCGGGTAACCGCCGGGGTTTTTCTTTGCGGACGTTCGGCGTAGCGAAGCGCGTTTGCGCACATACGGTCAAAGCTGTCGCTTCGTCGGCCGCGAGTGAACGTCCACGAACTCACCACGAGAGTTCAATGCTCTGATCGTGTCCTGCTCCATGCCGGGTTCGACGTGCCGTGACACGACTCCATCCGAGAATCAGTCGCTACAGGCGTACGACCTCGCCGCTGCGAATGCTGGCGTCGGCAGCAAACGCGATGCTTAGCGAGTTGATCGCGGCCTCGTGATGCTCGGACAGATCGATCTCGCCGCGGATCGCCCTCAGAAACAGTTGCTGCTCGCGTTCGCAGAGTTCCTGATGGTTTGGCTCGTCTTCGGTCGAGAGCAGTTCATCGGGCTTCGCGAAGTCGCGTTCCGAGTTCAGACCCGCGTGATGGATGCGAATCGCGTTGGTGCGCGTATGGGTGTCATGTTCCGCCGAACGCGCAGTCGCGTCCGTGCTTTCCTTTGCAACGATCGACACGCTGCCGTTCGGTCCGATAATGTCCTTCACGAAATGAGCGGTCTCGCTCATCATCGGCCCCCAACCAACTTCGTACCAACCAACCGATCCGTCTTCGAACACGATGTGAAGATGGCCGTAGTTGTACATGCTAGGTGCAATCTCGTCCGTGAGCCTCGCTCCGACCGCGTGCACCGTGATCGGCCGCGAGCGCGTCACCTGGCACATGATGTCGACATAGTGTACGCCGCAATCGACGATCGGCGAGGTCGATAGCATGAGCTTCTTGTGAACCTCCCAGAACGAGCCGGCCGATTGCTGGTTGAGATTCATGCGCATCACGAGCGGCTTTCCGAGCGTGCGGCCGATTTCGACGAAGCGCGACCATGACGGATGGACGCGCAGGATATAGCCGATCAGCAGCGCCTTTCCGCTCCCTCGCGCGGCTTCAACCACACTCCTGGCGGCCTCCAGCGTGTCGGCCAGCGGCTTTTCGCAGAACACATGCGCTCCTGCCGCGAAAGCCTGAAGAGCCATGACGGCGTGATGTTCGGTGTAAGTGCAAATCGCGACAGCGTCCGGACGCAGTATCGCGAGTGCCTCGTCGTATCGCTCGAAACGCGGCAGACCAGGAAACTCGGCCTCGAGGTCTTGGCGATCGGCCGCACGAGACGTGCAAAGGCCAACGAGTTCGAAGCCTTCGATCGCTCTGTAGGCGCGGGCATGACTGGTTCCCATGGTGCCGAGCCCGACCACGAGCACGCGGATGGGCTGCGTTGCCGACCAAGATGAAGAAGACATGGCTCAATCGCGTCCTTCAATCGAAACAACGCCCGCCAGATCGCGTCAGGGGCGGTCGGCGGTCGACCGGCCCTCGATCCAGGTTTCGAGTACCCGCAAATCGTCGTCGAGATGCACGAGGCTCGCCAGATATCCGGGCGCGATGCGGCCGAGCTCAGTCTCACGCCGTAGAAACGTTGCCGGAATGCGGGAGGCCATCGCGAGAGCATCGGTGAGATCGAGCCTTAGGACGTTGACGGCATAACGCACTGCCTCGTCCATGGTCAGCACCGAACCGGCGAGCGTGTCATCGTCGAGCCGCAGGCAACCATCAACGTTTGTTACGCGGCGGCCCAGCAGATCGAATTGATCGGGACCACCGGCGGCCGGCGGCATCGCGTCGGTAATCAGCATGAAACGATCGCGGCGCTTGGCGGCAAGCGCGATGCGCAGGTTCGCCTCATGCACGTGATGGCCGTCGGCGATGATGCCGACGAACGGCTCGTCGAGATCGAGGGCGGCGCCGACCATGCCCGCCTCGCGAACGGCCGGTGCACTCATCGCATTGAACAGATGGGTGAACGCGCACGCGCCGGCTTCGACCGCGGCGCGCGCCTCCTTGTAGGTCGCATCGGAATGACCGAGCGAGACGAGCACGCCCTGCCGGGCAAGTTCGGCGATGCTCTCCACCCCGACGCGATTGGGCGCGAGCGTCAGCATGACCGAGCCGCAATTCGCTTCGACGATCGTCGCGACGTCGTCGGGCTCGAGGTTGCGGATGTACCTCAGCTCATGCGCGCCCTTGCGGCGCGGATCCAGGAACGGCCCTTCCAGATGGATGCCGAGCGACGCCGGCGTCAGACGCCGCGCCTCGCGCGCGGCGGCAATGGCGATGGCCGTCACTTGCGGCGTGTCGGTTATCAGCGTCGGCAGCAGCCCGACGGTGCCGTGGTTGCGATGCGCGGCCGCGATACGGGCGATGCCCTCGGGCGTCGGATCCTCGTTGAACAGGACGCCGCCGCCGCCGTTGACCTGCACATCGATATAGCCGGGCGCCAGCAGGCCGCCACCGAGATCGCGCGCGGCGCCGCGAGGTCCATCGGCGTAAGGAACGATTGCAGTGATGCGCTCGCCTTCGACGACAACAGAATGGTCATCGAGAAAACGCTCGCCGTCAAAAATCCGCGCACCGGACAGAATGGTCATCAAACAGTCTCCGTCACCTTGCGCAGGTTGCGGGGGCGGTCGGGATCGCGCCCGAGCCGGAGCGCAAGCGTCTCGGCAAGGCGGTAGAAGCGGTGGATCATGACGATCGGCTCCAGAAGTGTCGCTTCGACTTTTGCCGTCGCGAGACGATCGGCCTCGTCGGTGCCACCCGTCTCGATTGTAATCACCGTCGCGCCGGCATTGGTCAGTGCCGTGAGCGTCGGCAGCATGCCTTCGCGCGCCGCGTCGGACGGCAGGAAGGCGATTACGGGAAAGCCCGAAGCCACAAGTTCCGCCGGGCCATGAAGCACCTCCGCTGCAGAGTAGGCCTCGGCGTGAATGGCGCACGTTTCCTTCAGCTTCAGCGCCGCCTCCGCGGCGATCGCAAGCGTCGCGCCGCGGCCAAGCACGAATGCGCTGCGGGCATTTGCCAGCCTCTCCAGCATCGCCGCGGGCGGCGGCGCCGCTTGACCACGCAGGACGTCCGGCAGGCCGGTGAGGGCGTCTGCGAGCTCCCGGTCCTCGCGCCACGCCGCGACAAGGCTCGCGCCCGCGGCGAGACCTGCAACCATCGATTTGGTCGCAGCGACGGAACGTTCCGTGCCTGCGCACAACGGTAGTAGCACTTCGGTCTCTTGCGCGAGCGGTGAGGCGACGTCGTTGACCAGTGCGACGGCCAGCGCACCGCCGCGTCGTGCGGCGCGCTGCATTTCGATGATGTCCGGGCTGCGTCCCGATTGCGAGATCGCGACGGAAACGCCGCCTTCAAGCCGCATGGGCGTACGGTAAAGCGTCGCGATGGACGGGCCGATGGAGGCACAAGGCACCCCCGAAACGATCTCGACGAGGTATTTCAGATAGAGCGCGCAGCAATCCGACGAGCCGCGGGCGATGGTCGCGACGAGCGGTGGATCGAGGGCGCGCAGACGCGCGCCAAGTTCAGCGAGTCGCTCCGCATTCTTGCCAAGCTGGCGCGCCACTGCATCGCCTGTCTCGCCGATCTCCTCAAGCATGTGGGTCGTCATCGATGCGCCTTTCGGGCCGGTGGCGATAGCGTGAGTTCGGAGACGAAATCATAGGCGTCGGCTCGGTACCAGGATTTCGTGAATTCGACGCAAGATCCGTCGGCGAGATAAGCGATACGCTGGATATAGAGCGCGGGGCTGTCCGGTGCGACGCCGAGCAGTTCCGCATCCGCACTATCGACGAGGGTTGCACGCAAGCGCTGCAGGCCCCGGGTGGGCCTGAAGCCGCGCGCGGAGAGCGCCTCGTAAAGCGAACCGCCGACCGAATCCTGTTCAGGAAGAAAACGTATCGGCACGGCAGCGCGCTCGATCGCCATGGGCGAATCGTCGGCCAGGCGCAGGCGGCCGAGCCGGAACACGCGTTCGTTCGGCCGCACGCCAAGCATCATTGCCTCTTCCGGCGTTGGTAGGAACACGCCGCGTTCGAGCTCGCGCGAACTCGCCTCCAATCCACGCAGCCGCATGTCTTCCGTGAAGCTCGTCAGGCGCGAGGAAGGCTGTTCGACGCGCGGCGTTGCGCGATGGATAAAGGTCCCGGCGCCATGGCGGTGAAACAGCACTCCTTCAGCGATCAGATCGGCGATCGCCTTGCGCAGCGTGGTGCGCGATACGTCGAGCAGCTCGCACAATACGCGCTCCGCCGGCAGCAATTGCGTTTCCGCGAAGCGACCCGTCTCGATCTCGCGCCGAAGCGCGTCGACCACGGCACGATAGAGCTTCTGGCCCGGCGCGGTTTCGACGGTCATGGACATGCCGCGTCCTCCGCGAGCGTTCCGCCGGCGAGCAGGATTGCGCCATCGACTGCGTCGCGCCGCGGCGGGGCGAGGCGCTTGGCCACATCAGGCGGCAAAAAGGGGCGCAAGGGCTCACCGAAGCCGCCGGCGAGCGCAATGCGCTCGGCGCCGTGCGCATTCAGCGCATTCGCAAGCGCCGCTATCGCGCTGGCGGATTCGCCGACAATTTCGCGCGCGCGCAGATCTCCGGACCTGGCGACGTCAAGGATCTCGGGTGCGAAGGCGCCGTAGTCTCGGGGCCTTGCGTCCGCTGCCCAGCGGCTCATCCGTAACGGATCGTTATCGAAATGGCGACCGAGCGCTTGCGCCAGGCCGCTCATGGGCTCAAGGCCGTCGATCGCGCGCAGCGTCGCGCGCAACGCCGACTCGCCGAGGCGTGCGGCCGATCCGTCATCGCCGAGCCAGAAACCGCGTCCGCCGATGATAGTCGTTCGACCTCCCACGCGAGCTATGCCCGCCGAGCCCGTACCCGCGATGATCAGTCCGCCGTCGCCGAGCCCATTGGCGCCGACGCAGGCCGCGACAGCATCATTGACAGCGACGATGCGCGCAAAGCCGGGCAGGGCAGCGGAGACGCGCTCTGCTTCCTTGTCATCAGAAAGCCCGGCAAGGCTAAGGCCGACAGCGATCTCCTGCCTTGGCGTGCCGGGGGTGATCGCGGCATCGATCGTTTCACGGACGACCCGCGTGGCCTCGTCGAAATCGAGATAGATATTCGAAGCCGGCCCGAGACCATGCCCCAGTTCGCGGCCCAACGAATCCCGCAGCCTCGCGCGGCAGCGGGTCGCGCCACCATCCAAACCGAGGAAGAACTGCGCCTTCGCCAAGGAGCCTCCTAAAAAATTTCTTAACGCCTCTAGACAAGTGGTATGTCACGTGGCTAAAACAAATACAAGAGGTATCTACCATTGGTATTCACGATGTCGGGGCTGCCGAACTTGGAGGTGGACGGGGAGGGATGGCGCGACACCGGCGCGGTGGTCGACGATGCCGTGTTCGCAGAGGCGATGCTCGCATCCTATCGCCGCGCAGTCGCCTCGGTCGCGGCTGTCTCCGCCGACATTCGCGCTGCCGCGCTTCGCCTCGCCGCGATCTGGCGGGCAGGCGGGCGTCTGGTCTATGCGGGTGCAGGCTCCTCTGGTCTTGCGGCGGCCGAAGATGCGGCCGAGCTTCCGGGCACGTTCGGCCTTGAGGAGAGCCGCATCGCAATCGTCCTGCCCGGCGGGACCGCTGATCCGTTCCGCATCGATGGGGCCGCGGAGGACGATGCCGCAGCCGGTGAGCGGGCTATGACCGGGCTTGGTGACCTCTCTCGTGATGCCGTGATCGTCGTATCTGCGAGCGGCTCGACGCCGTTCACTGTCGCGGCCGCCGCCGAGGCGCGCCGTCGCGGCGCATTCGTGATCGGCATCGCGCATCGTCCAGGCTCGCCCTTGCTCGTCGGCGCCGACGCGTCGATCCTGCTCGAAAGCGGGGAGGAGGCGCTGCGCGGCTCGACACGGCTCGCGGCCGGAGCTGCGCAAAAGGCCGCGCTCGGCATGCTCTCGTCATTGATGGGATTCGAGCTTGGTCACATCCATCAGGGCCTGATGGTCAATCTGAAGGCCGACAATGCGAAATTGCGCGAGCGGGCGCGCGGAATCGTCGCAACAATTGCCGGCGTCAGCAATGCGGAAGCGGAGGCGGCGCTGCGCGAGGCCGGCGGCGAGGTCAAGCCGGCAATCCTGATTGCCTGCGGTATCGTCAGCATGAGCGAAGCCGTTACGTCGCTCGCTGCTGCGGAAGGCCGGATAGACGACGCGTTGCGCCGCGCACGCGCAAGAGCCAACGAAATCAAGGGCGAAGGCCCGAACAAGGGAGCGTAACATGAGACGGACATTCAAGGCTGCAATGGGAGCTGAGGTTGCCGCGTTGGCGTTGCTTGCGGGGCTTGCGTCGGCCCAGGCAGGCTCGTTGAAGATCGAGAGCTGGCGCAACGACGACGCCGACATCTGGAACTCGAAGATCATTCCCGCCTTCAACAAGCATTATCCCGACATCAAGATCGAATTCGCGCCTTCGGCGCCCAAGGAATACAACGCCGCCCTCAACGCGCGGCTCGATGGTGGCACCGCCGGCGACCTCATTACGTGCCGTCCGTTCGACGCCTCGCTCGCGCTCTACCAGAAGCATCAGCTCGACAGCGTCGACGGCCTCAAGGGCATGGACAATTTCTCCGATGTCGCGAAAGCCGCATGGCAAACCGACGACGGCAAAACGACCTTCTGTGTTCCGATCGCCTCCGTCATCGCCGGGTTCATCTACAACAAGGAAGCTTTCGCCAAGGTCGGCGTGTCCGAGCCGAAGACGCTCGAGGAATTTCACGCGGTACTTGAGAAACTGAAGAAGGACGGGACATACGTCCCGCTGGTGATGGGAACGGCTGACCAGTGGGAGGCCGCGACCATGGGATTCCAGAACATCGGCCCCGACTATTGGAAAGGCGAGACCGGTCGCGCCAATCTGATTGCCGGCAAGGAGAAGCTCACCGACCCGCAATATGTCGCGGCATTCAAGGAGATCGCCAGCTGGGCGCCGTATCTGGGATCGGGCTTCCAGGCGCAGACCTACGCCGACAGCCAGAACCTGTTCTCGCTCGGCAAGGGCGCTATCTATGCGGCTGGCTCGTGGGATATCTCGACGTTCCGCGGTCAGGCGAAATTCGCGATGGGTGCATTTCCGCCGCCGCAGCCGGCCGGCACGACGGATTGCTACATCTCCGATCACACCGACATCGCGATGGGCGTCAACGCAGCGTCGAAGAACAAGGAGGACGCGAAGAAGTTCCTGGAATGGCTGACGACGCCGGAATTCGCAACGATCTACGCCAACGCGCTTCCCGGCTTCTTCCCCCTCGCCAAGACTCCGGTGAAGGTCGAGGACGACGTCGCGGCGACGATGGTCGGATGGCGTCAGACCTGCAAGTCGACGATCCGCAACTCGTATCAGATCCTGTCGCGCGGTACGCCGAATCTGGAAAACGAGCTTTGGAACGTATCGGCGCAGGTCGTCAACGGCAAGCTGACGCCTGATGCCGCCGGCAAGCAACTGCAGGACGGCCTCGACAAGTGGTACAAGCCCGCTAAGTGACACCAGTCCCTCTCCCCGCGTGCGCGGGGAGAGGGACCTTCCGTCGTTTGGTTATGCACACTCCGCTAACACATGGCGCGAGCCTCAAGCGCGGAGAGGGACGATAACGCACGCTGGGTTTGATCTCTTTTCGCCATGCCAGAATCCGTCTCGAACATTACCGCTCAGATGCCTCGCGCAAGACTCGCGGGCCTCCTGCTGTTCTTTCTCGGACCTGCGGTCGCGATCTACAGCCTGTTCTCGATCTATCCGCTCGTTGCGACGATGGCGCTCTCCACCTACACAAGCGATCCGTCTGGAGCCCGGTATTTCGTCGGGCTTGCCAATTTCGGGACGCTGCTCGGCGACGCGCTGTGGTCGAAGCCGTTCTGGAATGCCTTTAGCAATAATCTGATATTCTTTGCCGTGCATATGTGCGTGCAGAATCCGATCGGTATCGCGCTCGCAGGATTGCTGAGCCTGCCGGGGTTGAGGCTCAAGGGTTTCTATCGCACCGTCATGTTTCTTCCGACGATGCTTTCGGTCGTCATCGTTGGCTTCTCCTGGAACCTGATCCTATCCCCGCTCTGGGGCGTAGCTGCTGGCGCTTTGAAGGCCGTGGGGTTGGGCTCACTGTTTGCTCCTTGGCTGGGGCTCGAATCGAGCGCGCTCGTAACACTGTCCCTCATTTCCGTCTGGCAATTCGTCGGCATCCCGATGATGTTGATCTATGCTGCGCTGCTCAACATCCCCGAAGAGCTGATCGACGCAGCACGCGTCGACGGGCTCGGACATTTCCGTATCTTCTTCCACATCAAGCTTCCGCTGGTCCTGCCGACGATCAGCCTGGTCTCGGTCTTGACCTTCGTCGCCAACTTCAACGCTTTCGATCTGATCTATTCAGTCAAGGGCGCGCTTGCGGGGCCGAATTTCGCGACCGACATTCTCGGCACGTTCTTCTACCGCACTTTCTTCGGCAACCAGCTCCAGCTCGGCAATCCGACGATGGGCGCCGCGGTCGCGACGGTGATGTTCTTCATCATCCTCCTTGGCCTTTGTCTCTATCTCTTCCTCGTGCAGCGGCGCATCCGCCGTTACGCTTTCTGAGGAGCCGGCATGACAGCGGAGCAGCGCGCAAGGAGCTTCAGCGTCCATCTCGTCCTGATCGCGTACAGCCTGCTGGCGGTAGGCCCGATCCTGCTTGTCGTTATGAATTCGTTCAAGATTCGTAGCGCCATCTTCGGTAGCCCGCTCGCGCCGCCGGATGCTACAACCTTCAGCCTCATTGGCTATGAGAAGGTCTTTCGCTCCTCCCATATCCTGACCTACTATTCGAACTCGCTGATCGTGACCCTCGTCAGCATGGCGCTCGTGCTGCTGTTTGGCGCGATGGCGGCCTGGGCGCTGACCGAGTACCGCTTTCGCGGTTCGACGGCGCTCGCGCTGTTTCTGTCGATCGGAATCATGGTGCCGATCCGGCTTGGCTCCGTCGCGATTCTCAACATGATGCGGTCGGCCGGCCTCAACGACACGTTGACGGCCCTGATTCTCGTCTACGTCGCGCAAGGCCTGCCGTTGTCGATCTTCATATTGAGCGAGTTCATCCAGCAGATCCCAAAGGACCTGCGCGACGCTGCGCGCTGCGACGGCGTGCCGGAAACCCGCATCTTTTTCGAGGTGGTCGCGCCGCTGCTGCGGCCGGCGATCGCGACCGTCGCCGTTTTCACTATCGTGCCGATCTGGAACGACCTGTGGTTTCCGCTGATCCTGACGTCGAGCGATTCGACGCATACGGTCACGCTCGGCGTGCAGCAGTTTCTTGGCCAATACATCACCGACTGGAATTCCGTGCTCGCCGCACTGTCTATGGCGATCCTGCCGGTCGTCGTGATCTACGTGATTCTCTCGCGCCAACTCATCGCAGGTCTCACCTCCGGCGCGGTCAAATAGGTTGTCAGAATGGCCAATCTGCGCATCGAGCACCTCAATAAACGTTATGGCGCGACGACCGTGCTCAACGACGTTAACCTGGACATCCAGGATGGCGAATTCGTCGTTCTCGTCGGCCCATCGGGGTGCGGCAAGTCGACGCTTCTGCGGATGATTGCCGGGCTCGACGGTGCGTCGGGCGGCGACATCCATATCGCCGGCAAGCTCGTCAACACGCTCGCACCCGCCGAGCGCGGCATCGCAATGGTGTTCCAGTCCTACGCGCTCTATCCGCACATGAACGTGCGCAAGAACATGACGTTCGGGTTGAAATTCACCGGGGTGCAGCCGACTGAGCGCGAACGGCGCGTGGCAGAGGCGGCCCGCATGCTGCGGCTCGACGAATTGCTCGAGCGCTATCCGCGCGATCTCTCCGGCGGACAGCGTCAGCGCGTTGCGATCGGTCGTGCGATCGTGCGCGAGCCCGCCGTTTTCCTGTTTGACGAGCCGCTCTCCAATCTCGACGCGGCCTTGCGCGTCTCGACACGGGTCGAGATCGCGAATCTGCATCGAATGCTGAAGTCGACCATCGTCTACGTCACGCACGACCAGGTCGAAGCGATGACGCTCGCCGACCGCATCGTCGTGATGAACAAGGGCTGCATTGAGCAGGTCGGCAGGCCGCTCGATCTCTACTATACGCCTGCAAATCTGTTCGTTGCCGGGTTCATCGGCTCGCCTGCAATGAATTTTTTCGAGGCGAAGGTTGCCAGTGTCGATGGCGGATGCGCACGCGTCGCGGGACCCGGCTTTCGTAGCTTCGATCTGCCAGTAACCTCATTGAAGGTTGGCGACACGCTGACGGTCGGTGTCCGTCCGGAGCACCTTGGCCGAGGGGAAGGCGGTCCCTTCGCCGTGGAAGGCGTCGTTGAACTGGTCGAACGGCTCGGCGAAGCCTCCTTTGCCTATGTTCGCCGTGCTGACGACAGGCTGTTCGTTGCCGAGGTGCGCGGCAGGCAGACCCCGATGCCCGGCGAACGGGCTATGCTCAATGCCGCAGCTCGGGACGTGCACGTCTTCAATGCCGCGGGGCTGCGGGTCTCGACGCAGAACGATGCGTAGCTCATGACGAGCCTCGTACGCTATCTCACCCATCCCCAGGTGAACATTGATCCGGCGATTCCCGTCCCATCCTGGGGCCTGAGTGAGATCGGGAGGGCTCGCATGGAGGCAGTGGCGGGTACGAGAGAGCTCTCACGCACCACGCAGATCATCTCCAGTGGTGAGCGGAAGGCAATCGAGACCGCCGAGATCATCGCCGCAAAGCTGAACGTCGAGGTCGAGGTGCGGGAGGCAATGCACGAGAATGACCGATCCGCTACTGGCTTCCTGATGCCTGATGAATTTGAGGCGGTTGCCGATCAGTTTTTTGCGCGGCCCCGGATCAGCGTTCGAGGCTGGGAGCGGGCGGTTGACGCGCAGCGGCGCATCGTTCACGAGGTCGAACACGTCTTGGCCCGGAATAAACCGGGCGACGTGCTTTTTGTCGGCCACGGTGGCGTCGGCACTCTGCTGTATTGCCACTGTTTTGGCGTCGCGATTGATCGTGCTTATGACCAGCCCGGCGGCGGCGGTTTCTATTTTGCGTTCGGCAGAGAAGACCGCCGCGTGCAACATTCATGGCGCCGGCTCGAAGACCTCTGATCTTTTCGCGGGACGAATCTTGATCGCGAGTGGCCGTGTGGTCAGAAGTTGGTAGGTGGCTTGGCATCGCGCAGGGGCCGTTCGCGGCACAAGCAGGAGCGTGTCCAGCGGCGGCGCTTGCGAGCGTCCCGAAGAGACCCCATCGCGCTGTAGCCTTACTCTCACAATTTGGCTTGCGCCATAATGGTGCAGGGAGCACTCCGAGCGAAGACGAAGCGATCGTCGCTCGCGCATTTTCAAGGATGTGAAATTCGCCTTCGCGCGGATCGTTTCGTTTGACAGTTTGCACCGCCACCAAGAAATGTCTGGGAGAGGACGGCAAGATCAACAATGGCCGCCCGCAGCTTGGGTTTTGGAGGAGGCGGCTCAGTGCTCGGATTGATGCAGGATCGACCTTTACTGATCTCGAGTCTGATCGAGCATGCGGCGCGTTTCCACCCCAGGACAGAGATCGTCAGCAAGACCTGCGAGGGGACGATCCATCGCAGCAATTATGCCGGATTGCGGTCGCGCGCAGCAAAGCTCGCAAAGGCGCTGATCAAGCTCGGCGTCAAGCCGGGCGATCGCGTCGCGACGCTCGCCTGGAACACCCATCGTCACATGGAGCTCTATTTCGCTGTATCCGGCATCGGCGCGGTGCTGCACACCGTCAATCCGCGCCTGTTTCCCGAGCAGATCGACTATATCATCAACCACGCCGAAAATCGGGTGCTGCTGTTCGACATCACCTTCGCCGATCTCGTTCAGAAGCTGCGGCCCAATCTCGTCACTGTCGACAAACTGGTAGCGATGACGGACAACGCGCACCTTCCAGCTCAGCTTCCGGGCTGCCTCTGTTACGATGCGCTCGTTGAGGCGGAGGACGACATCCTGACCTGGCCGGCGTTCGACGAGCGAACGGCGTCGTCGCTCTGCTACACATCCGGCACGACCGGCAACCCCAAGGGGGTGCTCTACAGCCACCGTTCGACCATCCTGCATTCGTTTGTCGCCTGCGCGAACGATGGTCTTAAGCTGGCGAGCAGTGACAGCGTTCTTCTCGTCGTGCCCTTGTTTCACGTGAACGCATGGGGGATTCCCTACGCGGCAGCGATGTGCGGAGCCAAGGTCGTGCTGCCCGGTCCAAGCCTGGATGGCAAGAGCATCTTCGATCTCGCCGTGCAAGAAGGCTGCAATTTCTCGCTTGGCGTGCCGACCGTGTGGCTGGGCTTCTTCAAGTACGTCGAGGAAAACCCAGGGCTCGATCTTTCCGCAGTCAAGCTTGAGCGTGTGGTCGTCGGGGGATCCGCAGCGCCGCGCAGCGTCATCGAGAAGTTCCGCAATGTCTTCGACGCCTTCGTCATCCACGCTTGGGGCATGAGCGAAACAAGCCCGCTTGGCTCTATCGGCAATCTTCTGCCGGTTCATCGCGATCTGCCGGCCGCCGACCAGGTGTCTATGCAGTGCAAGCAGGGGCGCGCGATCTACGGCGTCGAGATAAGGATTGTGGGCGAAGACGGAACGCCGCTGCCGCATGACGGCGTAAGCGCCGGCAACCTGATGGTGCGTGGGCCCTGGGTCGCGTCGGGCTATTTCAAGGGAGAGGGCGGGGCGGTTCTGGATGCGGAAGGCTGGTTTGCGACGGGCGACGTCGCAACCATCGACACCGACAGTTACATCCAGATCACGGATCGCTCGAAAGATGTGATCAAATCTGGCGGCGAGTGGATCTCTTCGATCGACCTCGAGAATGTCGCGGTCGCCCATCCGGCCGTGCAGGAGGCTGCGGTCATCGGACTGCCGCATCCGAAATGGCAGGAGCGGCCGCTTCTGGTCGTGGTCCGCAAACCGGACACAGACCCTGCACGCGAGGACATCCTGGACTACATGTCGGGCCGTGTCGCGAAGTGGTGGTTGCCAGACGATGTCGTCTTTGTGAACGAGTTGCCGCACACCGCGACCGGGAAGCTGCAGAAGACCAAGCTGCGCGAATTGTTCAAAGACCATGCATTGCCGACCTAACGTCGGCGCTGGCGTCACCGAGAATCAGAGACCATGCCCGAACTGATGCTGGACGATCCCGACGGTACACTTCTGATGCTTCGTGACAGCGTCACCGGCTTTGCCGCGCGCTTTCCAGGTGCCAAGGCCATGCGCGACAAACGCGCCCGCGGCGGGACCATGGATCCGCTGATCTGGTCCGCGATGGCGGAAGCTGGCTGGATCGGGCTGTTGTTGCCCGAAGAATGCGGCGGCGCGGGTCTCGGGCCGCGCGAGCAGGCTGTCCTCAGCGAGGCGCTGGGGCGTGCCCTGATCGCCGAACCAACCGGCACGGCCTCGGTCTTTACCGCGACGTTGCTTGCCGGCGCTTCGCCGGGGGCAGAGCGCAACCGTTTGGCGGCCGGAATAGCCAGCGGCGAGATTGTCGCGGTGCCGGCATGGACATCCGGCGCGGACTCGGTTGTCGCGCGCAGCGTCAATGGCAGCATCGCTCTGTCGGGCGAAACACGCTTCGTCGATGCGGCGCGTGCCGCGACGGATTTCCTTGTGGTCGCCCAGGACGTCGACGGTGTCATGCTTCTGAGCGTCGCCGCCGATGCAGACGGGGTGACGATATCGGAACGGGCCGGGGTTGATGGCAGTGCGCTTGCGACCATCTCGTTTTCCGATTGTGCGGTCGCGGCGGATCGCGTGCTGTCGCGCGCGAACCGATCCGAGGATCTGCTCCGCAAGGCGATCCGGCATACGCGGCTGGCGCTCGCGGCCGAGCTGACCGGGCTCGCATCGAAAGCGCTCGAGCTCACGATCGCCTATACGAGCGACCGCGTGCAGTTCGGCAAGCCGATCGGCAGCTTCCAAGCCATCCAGCACCGCCTGGTCGACATGTGGATCGAAGCGGAATTCGCCGCCGCAGCCGTGATCAACGCGGTCGATGCGCTGCAGGCGGACGATGACGATACGGCGGAGCTTGCCGTATTGGCGGCCAAGGCACGGGCGGGCGAAGCCGCATTCTCGATCTGCCGTCGCGCGGTGCATCTTCATGGCGCCATGGGGTACACCGACGAATGTGACATCGGTCTCTATCTGAAGCGCACCATCAATCTCAATGCCATGCTGGGACAGCCGGAACAGCTGCGCCTGGAGTTTGTCGAACGCGAAAGCGGCCATCGCCGCGGGAGGACCTAATGGATAACAATCTGATCAAGACCGAGATCAAGGATCACATTGCGGTCGTGACGATGGATGCGCCGCCGGTGAACGCGCAATCCAAGGAGTTCGTCGAGGAGTTCATTGCTGTCTTCGACGAACTGAACGAGACCCCGACGGTGCGTGTGATCGTCTTGACCGGTGCCGGAAAGACCTTCTCGGCTGGCGCCGACATCAAATCGCGGGGCAAGGTCGGCGCGGTGCCGGGTGACACCTATCGCCATCTGCGGCGGGCGCGCGAGGTCGGCTTCTGCATCATCGAATCCAACAAGCCGGTGATCGCCGCGGTGAACGGTCCGGCGCTGGGAGCTGGCCTCGGCCTCGCGCTCTGCTCGGACATCATCCTGGCCTCCGAGAACGCGGTGTTCGGTCTGCCCGAGATCGATGTCGGGTTGATGGGCGGGGTGCGGCATACGATGCGGATCATTCCGCATACGCTGGCGCGCCGCATGGTGCTGACCGGCTACCGGGTGCCGGCGGCTGAGCTCTATCGCCGCGGCATCATCGAGGACTGCCTGCCTCGGGAAGAGCTGATGCCCGCTGCCCTCAAGATGGCCGCCGAGATCGCAAAGAAGAGCCCGATGGCGCTCAAGCTCGCCAAACGCGCGATCAATACGGTCGAAACGATGGGCCTCAAGGACGGCTATCGCTTCGAGCAGAACCTCACGGTGGAGATGACACAGCACGACGATTCCAAGGAAGCGATGCGGGCATTCATGGAGAAGCGCACCCCGATCTTCAAGGACGTGCTTTGATGGCGTCCGACTGGAACGACATTCCCGACGAAGAGTTCAGGTCGATCTTTCGCGCGTGGGTTGACCAGAACTGCCCGGTCCATCTGCGCTACATGCGCAAGCAGCGTCCGCTCTTCAACGAAGTCGCCGAGTGGTATCATGCGCTGGCCGCCAAGGGCTGGCTGGCTCCCACCTGGCCGCGGCAGTACGGCGGCATGGGCCTCTCAGCGGCCAAGCACATGATCTATGTCGAGGAATGGGGACGCCTTGGCTGTCCGCGCATTCCGGATCATGGCATCGGGCTTGTCGGTCCACTCCTCATCGAGTACGGCTCCGAAGAACAGAAGGCCCACTATCTGCCGCGGATATTGTCCGGCGAGCACGTCTGGTGTCAGGGTTATTCGGAGCCCAATGCGGGATCCGATCTCGCGAGCCTGCAGACGTCGGCGGTGCTGGATGGCGATGAGTTCGTGGTCAACGGACAGAAGATATGGACGACGCTAGCCCATTGCGCAAATTGGATCTTCGTCCTCGTTCGTACCGAACGTGACGCCAAGGTGCGCCAGAAGGGTATCACCGTCCTGTTGCTCGACCTGTCGTCGCCCGGTGTTCGCGTCCGGCCAATTGCGAATCTGCGTGGCGAGGCCGACTTTTGCGAGGTCTTCTTCGACAATGTGCGTGTGCCGCTGAAGAACCTGGTTGGCAAGGTCAATGAAGGCTGGACCGTCGCGAAGTCAGTGCTTGGCCACGAGCGCATCTTCCTGGGGGCACCGACGCGCCCTGAATACGCGCTCGAGCGTCTGCGACGGCTCGCGGAAGCCCGCGGCGCGTTCGAAGATCCTGCGTTCATGTCGCGCTTCGCCCGCCTCAGGCTCGATCTCTACGACCTCGGATCCGCCTTCGAGCGCTATGCGAAGGTTCTGCGCGCTGGCGGAGAGCTCGGCGCCGATGTCTCTGCTCTCAAGATCTTCACGACCGAGCTCTACCAGCGGATCACCGAGGAAATGCTCACGGTGGCGGGTGAAGAGGCGCGGCTTGCTGACGATCTCACCGCTGGGGATGTCGAGATCGACGCAATGAACCTGTTTCTCGATTCGCGTTCGCCCGCGATTTTCGGCGGCTCCAACGAGATTCAACGCAACATCCTCGCCAAGGCCTTGCTGCGTCTTCCCGGTTAGTGCTGCGTCAGAAGGCGATGTCGATCTGCTTGTCGAGGGGATCGTCCACCTTGACCGACTTCGCCGCCCGCTGCAGGACGGCGAGGTAGCGATTGAAGTTCTGACGGATCCGCTCGGCGGCGCCGCCGAGGCCGATGACCATGGGCTGATTCTGGATCGTCACGGGCAGCAGGACGCAGATCGTCGCGCCGCCCTGAATGGGAATGTCTTCGGCAGAGCAATATCCCTTGCCGCGGATCTGTCGAATGCGAGTCATCATGTCGAGCAGCTTCACGCGATCCGATGCGTTGGGCGTGGCGATGTTCGCACGGCGAATGATGTTGTCGACCTTCTCGTCCGACATCGTGGACATCAAGAGCCAGCCCAGTGCCGATTGAGTCAGTGGGCGCAGCGTCCCCTCGTCGACGTGAAAGCGAAGCGGGTGGATCGATTGCACGATCTTGACGTATTGCAGGTAGACGTCGTTCGTTGTTCCGATCGAAACTGTTTCGCCGGTGGCCGCGTGGACATCGTGCATGGCTTCGAGCGTTCGGCTGTTGCCGAACAGAGCTCGCGGAATCCAATCGCCCAGCGATGTCACCTTGGGTGTCGGGAAGTAGACGCGCATGCGTCGGTCGTAATTCAGATATCCCATGCTGACGAGTGTCTTGAGCAGAACGGTCGTGCTCGACGGCGGATAGCCGAGCGCGAGCCCGATCTCGGACATCGCGCGCGGCTGTCGAACGTTCATGAAGAATTGTAGAATCTCGAGTGCCCGCAGCGCTGACTTCACGGTGGATGGTCCACCCGGCATCGCCGCGGATTTCGTTGCCGGCGCTTGCATGTTTCGCGTCCCCATCGCCGCTAGAAATTCACGGATGTGAAAGTCGGCTTCACATATGAATTATATTTTGTTTGCCCCAACTGCGCATGACAAGGTGCCTCCAGTCAAGGCCAAGAGGGCGAAACATTGGCCGAGGTGGAGGACGTCGTGGGAAGCGGCAGGTTGCAGGGGCGCGTGGCGCTCGTCACGGGCGGGGGGCGAGGCATCGGCCGCGCCATTGCGGAAGCGTTCGCGCGCGAGGGCGCGGCGGTCGGAGTGCTCGACCTGAAGGTGGACGTGGCTGAAGCTGCGGCACGCGCAATCGTCGCAGATGGCGGCAAGGCTATTGCGATCGTGGGCAATGCTGGCGTGCGGGCCCATGTCTTTGCTGCGGTCGATCGTCTTGTCGAGGCGTTTGGTCCGCCGACCATCCTGGTCAACAACGCGATGTGGAATCGTTACGGACCGCTGGAGCAGCAGACTGAGGAGATGGTCGGCCGGATGATCGATGTCGGCCTGAAGGGCGTGATCTGGGGCTATCAGGCGGTTCTTGCACCAATGACTGCGGCCGGCGGCGGAGCCATCGTGAATATCGGGTCACCGTCGGCTGTGCTCGCGATGGTGAATGGCGTGATGTACAGCGCGGTGAAGGCCGCGGTGGCGGGCGCAACGCGCTCCGCTGCGGCCGAGTTCGGTCCGCGCGGAATCCGCGTGAATGCGATCGCGCCTGGGCCGACGCCGACCGATGGCGCCAATCTCGTCGTTAGCGAGGAGGCGTGGGAGCGACGGCGCGCGCGTGTGCCGATCGGACGCCTCGGCGAGCCACGCGACGTGGCGAATGCAGCAGTATTTCTTGCGAGCGACGAGGCGAGCTTCATCACCGGCGACATGTTGTTCGTCGATGGAGGAATTACCTACGCGTTCTCTTGAGCGCGCATCAACCGTTCATTGGGCGCCCGCCACAACAAGAAAACTCCGCGGGCAGAGGGAGGAGGAAGCACATGAGAGTGTCGGTTGCCTATGTCGCCGCTGTGGCGATCCTGTTGGGTGCAATATCATCTGGCGCTGCACCGGTCGTGGCGCAGGGGATTTCCGGGGACGTCGTCAAGATTGGCGTCATGAACGACCAGACCGGTCCCTATTCAGACAATTGCGGGCCGGGTTCGGTTGTCGCCGCGCGACTTGCGATCAGCGACTTCGGTGGTGCCGTCAACGGCAAGAAGGTCGAGCTCGTCGTGGCCGACGACCAGAACAAGCCGGACATCGGCGTTTCCATTGCGCTGCGCTGGCTGGACAATGAAGGCGTGGATGCGATCGTCGGATGCTCGGCGTCCTCGATCGCGCTCGGCGTGCAGGACGTCATGAGGAACCGGAAGAAGCCCTATCTCCTGGCGGGAACGGCGGCCTCGGTTTTCACCAACGAAAAATGTTCGCCGATGACGACGCAATGGACGATGGACACCTATGCGCTGCCGAAGGCGACGGTGAAATCGCTGCTGGCACGGGGGCTGGATACCTGGTTCTTTGTCACCGTCGACTACTCCTTCGGCAAGGCCTGGCAGGCTGACACCACGAACTTCATCAAGGCCGATGGCGGCAAAGTCGTGGGTTCCGTCCTGCATCCGCTCAATTCTTCGGACTTCTCCTCGTTCCTGCTGACGGCCCAATCGAGCGGAGCGAAGGTCATCGCGCTGGCAAATTCGGGTTCGGACTTCGCCAATGCCATGAAGCAGGCTCAGGAATTCGGGCTCACACAGAAGCAGCAGCTTGCCCCGCTGGGATTGATGATCAATCAGACACATAGCATCGGCCTGCAGCCGCTGCAGAACGTGCGCCTGACGACGCCCTTCTACTGGGACATGACCGACGAGACGCGCGCCTTCGCTAAGCGCTACCAGGCGGCGTTCAATGGCCGGGTCCCGAACGAGGCGCAGGCAAGCACTTACAGCGCCGTCACGCACTATCTCAAGGCGATCGCCGCGACGCAGACCGACGACGGCGAGGCGGTGATGCGACAAATGAAGATCACACCCATCAATGATTTCGAGATGAAGAACGTCGGCATTCGTGCGGACGGACAGGTGATGCGGCCGCTTTATGGTGCCCGCATCAAGACGTCGGCCGAGTCGAAGTATCCTTATGACTACTACGAGATCACCGACACAATTCCAGCCGATGACGCCTGGCGGCCGGCGGCGGAGAGCGCCTGCGATCTCCTGAAGACGCAATAAGCGCAGTGACCGGCCGGCTTGACCGGCCCGTCACCCTCTCGCACCCCCCAACTTCGCGAGATGACACGAGACGAGACTTAGCCGGAAGTTCCGTGATGGCGCTGCAAGTAAGCAGGATATCGACGACGGCTGCACAGCTTGGCGAAAGCCCGGTCTGGGATGTCACGCAACAGCGGCTCTATTGGGTCGATGGCGTCTCGCGCCGAATCCACGGCTATGAACCCGAGCGCGGGATCGCGCGGCACTGGGACGTGCCGTCCATGGTCGGCTCGGTTGGGCTGGCCAAAGGCGATGGGTTGATTGTCGCGCTCGCGGACGGCATCTACCGGCTCGATCTCGGCTCAAGCGAGCTGACGGCGCTATTCCAGCCCGAACCACGCGATCCGCGCGTGCGTTTCAATGACGGCAAAGTCGATCGTTGGGGACGGTTTCTCTGCGGTACCATGGGCGTCCACGCCGAGCCGCTGGGGCAGCTCTTTCGCATCGACGCCACCGGTGCGCACACAGTGCTCGCCGGCGACATTCGCATTTCGAATGCGCTCTGCCTCAGCCCCGACGGCCGCACCATGTACTTCGCCGACAGCCTCGATCGGGCGATCCGCGCCTATCGGTACGAGCCCGGCGATGCGTTCGATCCGGAGCCGCGGATCGTCATCGACACCGGGCCATATCAGTCGGGACCTGACGGGGCGACGGTCGATTGCGATGGCTGCCTCTGGGTTGCGCTCGTGCAGGTGGGCAAGATTGCGCGCTTCACCCCGCAAGGGGGGCTTGATCGTCTCATCGACGCGCCGATCGACTTGCCCTCGTCGGTGGCCTTCGGCGGATCCGATCTGTCGACGCTCTATGTGACGTCGATCAAGGATTCAGGATCGGGACGCGCCGTCTCGCGACACCCGGACGGAGGCTTTCTGTTCGCGATCGACGGCCTCGGCGTGACCGGCTTGCCCGAGGCGCAATTCGGACTTCCGTCAATTCCTGCCAGTTGAGAATATGCCTTGATACGCCATCATCCAGCCTCGCTCGATC
Source organism: Bradyrhizobium sp. UFLA05-109 (assembly GCF_054185165.1). Classification (NCBI taxonomy): domain Bacteria; kingdom Pseudomonadati; phylum Pseudomonadota; class Alphaproteobacteria; order Hyphomicrobiales; family Nitrobacteraceae; genus Bradyrhizobium; species Bradyrhizobium sp. UFLA05-109. The sequence continues at coordinate 62,573 of NZ_JBBIAR010000001.1, forward strand.
CTCTCTTCAAGCCGCGATCCATCGCCCTGATCGGCGCATCTGATGATGTTGCGCGCATTGGCGGACGCCCCTTGCGCTATCTGCGCGAGGGCGGTTTCCAGGGCGCGGTCTATCCGGTCAATCCTAAGCGGGACACCGTCCAGGGCATCAGGTCCTACGACTCGGTGGCAACGCTTCCGGAGGTGCCGGACGTCGCGATCCTCGCAGTGCCGGCGCAGGGCGTGGTGCAGGCGCTGAGAGACTGCGCGGATCGCAAGGTCAAGGCGGCCGTGGTGTTCTCAGCCGGCTTTGCCGAGGCAAGCGAGCAGGGACGTCTCGCGCAGGACCAGATCGCCGGCATTGCCCGCGAGAGCGGCATGCGCGTGCTCGGCCCGAATTGCCTTGGACTGTTCAACGCCGGCATCGGCTACTACGGAACATTCTCGGCGATCCTCGATGCTGCATTCGTCGAGCCAGGTCCGGTCGCCGTCGTCTCGCAAAGCGGAGCTTACGGCTCCCACATTGCCCACCTGGCGCGCCAGCGCGGCCTCGGCATCGGGCAATGGATCACCACCGGGAACGAGTGCGATATCGACGTCGCGGAAGCGCTGCGTTGGGTCATCGACCAGCCCGACGTCAAGGTCGTGATGGCCTATGCGGAAGGCATTCGCGATCGCGATACGTTCATCGAGGCACTGGAGGTTGCGCGGGCGAAGGAAAAGGCCATCGTCTGCCTGAAGGTCGGTCGCTCCGATGTTGGCGCGCAGGCGGTGAGCTCGCACACCGCGGCGCTGGCGGGATCGGATGCCGTGTTCGATGCGGTGTTGCGGCAATATGGTGCCTATCGCGCGCGGACCACCGCCGAGCACCTCGACGTGAGCTATGCCTGCGCGCGGGGGCTTTATCCCGCCGGCAACAGGTTCGGCATCTTCACGCTGTCCGGCGGCTTCGGCATTCAGATGGCCGACGACGCATCGGCATGCGGGCTCGACGTCGCGCCAATGCCCGAGGCGGCACAGGGCGAGCTGAAGGCGATGCTGCCCTACGCATCGCCGCGCAATCCGGTCGACGCCACGGCGCAGGCGCTCACCGATCTCCCGCTGATGACGAGCTACATTGCCGCGATGCTGGAGAAGGGGAGCTATCACCTTTTTGCCGGCATTTTCGGCAGTGGACCGGCGAGCCCGACCTTTTCGGCCTCGCTGCGCCAGGCGCTGCGGAGTGCGACGGCCGGACATCAAGGTCGGATCCTTGCGCTGTCGATGTCCGCGCCACCGGAGATCGTCCGCGCCTATGAGGGCGAGGGCTTCCTGATCTTCGAGGATGGCTCGGCGCTGGTGAACGCGTTGGCGGCGCTGGTGTGGTTTCGCCGCAGCTTCGACGCGGCGAAGCAGGTCCGCACGGCACCGACCGCCGCGTCGCGTATCACGCTGCCGGGTGGGGCGCTCAGCGAGCACGAAGCGAAATCGCTGTTGCAGGCGGCGGGGGTTGCCTTTCCGAAGGAAGCGCTGGTGCGACCGGATGAGGATGCCGGGGCAGCCGCCGCGGCGATCGGCTTTCCGGTGGTGGTGAAGATCTCCTCGCCGGACATCGCGCACAAGACCGAGATCGGTGGAGTGATCGTCGGTCCGCGCGACGAGGCGCAGGCCCGCGATGCCGCCCGCACCATCCTATCCCGTGCCCGTGACAGGCGGCCCGACGCGCGGATCGATGGCGTCATCGTCTCACCGATGATCAGGGGAGGCGTAGAGACCATTGTCGGCGTGGTGCGGGATCCGTCGTTCGGTCCCGTGGTGATGTTCGGGCTCGGCGGCGTCTTCGTCGAGGTGCTCAAGGACGTGACCTTCCGCGTTGCGCCGTTCGACGTCGCTGAGGCGCAGCGGATGATCCGCGAGATTCGAGGCTTTGCCGTGCTGGATGGCGTGCGCGGCGCGCCGCCGGCCGACGTCGATGCGCTGGCAGAGATGCTGTCGCGGCTTTCGCAATTCGCGGCAACCAATGCCGACGTGATTGAAAGCATCGACCTCAACCCGGTTCTGGTGATGCCGCGCGGCGAGGGCGTCATACCGCTGGACGCATTGATGGTGCCATGCAACGCCGCGTCCCGCGATTGACGGCTGGTTGCTAAGAAGGTGGGCATATGGCCGACGAATTAAAGCTGACCGAGTTTCTGGACCGTGAGGCGATCCGCGATTGCATCTACCGCTATTGCCGGGGCATCGACCGGGCCGACGAAGCCACGCTGCGCAGCTCCTATTGGCCCGACGCGACCGATCGGCACGGCGTCTATTCCGGACCGGTCGAGGGCTTCTTTCTCTGGGCTCGCGAGGTGTTCAAGAGCGGCGCGCGCAACGTCCATCAGGTAGGCAACATCTTGATTGAGCTCGTCGGCCCGGCGCGTGCCGCGGTCGAGACCTATTTTCTTGCCCTGCAGCGTGGTCCAGGCAATGACGGGATCGTGCGGCAGTTTCTCATAGCCGGGCGCTATTGCGATCTTTTCGAGAAGCGCGGCGGCGAGTGGCGCGTGGCGCGGCGCATCGTGGCGTTTGATTGGGTCGAGGAGCAGGCGGTGCCCACCGAGAGCGAGGAGGTGCGTTTTGGCCAGCGCCTGCCGATTGGCGCGCCGCACCCGAACGATCCCATCCATGAAATTCTGGCCGAGGCGCGCCGTACGTAGGACGACGCCATCGCGGCAAAGGGGGATTAGATGGAAAAGCCAAAGCGCGTCGTCGTCATCACCGGAGCGGCTGGCGGTGTCGGCCGGGCGCTGCTCGAAGCCTTCCACCGGGACGGCGACATCATTGCGGCCGTCGATTTGCCGTACACCGACGTCGTCGACGTCACGGCTTCGCTCGGCGGCGGACATGCGGCATTCCACTGCGATGTGGCTTCCGAAGACGAGGTCGTGGGTCTCGTCGCCGCGATCGAACAGCGATTTGGACGGGTCGACGTCCTCGTCAATAACGCGGCACTTGGACCAACCATGGCAGCGACTGTCGACACTGACGTTGCCTCGTTTCGCAAGGCGTTGAGCGTCAACCTGCGCGGCCCCTTCGTGCTTGCGGGCGAGGTGGCGAGGCGAATGATGGGGCTCGGCGGTGTCATCGTGAACGTTGCGTCGCTGGCGGGCGTGCTCGGCAATCCGAAGCGCAACGCCTATGCGGCGTCCAAGGCAGGATTGATCTCGGCAACTCGATCGCTTGCCTGCGAATGGGCAAAGCATGGCATTCGCGTCGTGGCGATTGCGCCAGGCTATGTCAGCACTCCCATGGTCGCGGAGCTTGAGCGCTCAGGCAAGACGAATCTCGATCTGGTTCGGCGGCGCATTCCGCTCGGGCGCATGGCACGGCCGGACGAGATCGCGGCTGTGGCGCGCTTTCTCGCTTCGTCGGAGGCAGGCTATGTGACGGGCGCGGTTCTGGCCGTCGATGGCGGCTGGCAATCCTTCAATCAGCCGGGCGATGCGCATCCAGCGGTCACCGGGACACCGGACGTCGAACTGGCGAAGCCCGAGCCGTCGTCGCGCGAGCGCATCGTGGTGGTGACCGGCGGAGCCAACGGTATCGGCGAGGCGATCGCTCGGCGATTTGCCTCCGGCGGCGACACCGTGGTCGTCGCGGACAAGGATGGTGATCGCGCCGAAAACCTGGTGTGCGCGCTCGGCACGAGACACATGGCTTTCGCCCTCGATGTCTCGTCGGAGCAGGACGTGCTGGCGATGTTTGCTGCGATCAGGCAGCGCTTTGGTCGCATCGACGTGCTGGTCAATGATGCGGCGGTGGCAGATGGTTTCGTGCCGGCGCTCGATCAGTCTGCGGCGGATATCGACAGGGTGTTGGAGGTGAATGTCGTTGGCGCATTTCTCTGCGCCCGCGAGGCGATCAGGCTGATGAGTGGCGGCGGCGTCATTCTCAATCTCGGCTCGATCAATACGTTCCTGCCGTTCGCGCCGCGCCACGCCTACGGCGCCTCGAAGGCGGCCATCGACATTCTGACGCGATGTATGGCGGCTGAACTTGGTCCTGCCGGGCTGCGTACGGCCACCATTGCGCCGGGCTATATCAACACGCCGGGCGTGGCCGCATTGCGGGCGTCGGGCCGCATTGACGGTGCGCGGATCCGGCGCCGCGTTCCGATCGGCCGCTTCGGCGAACCGGCAGAAGTCGCGAACGCAGCTTATTTCCTGGCGTCAGCAGAGGCGTCCTACATCAACGGGTCGATCCTCTATGTCGACGGCGGCTGGACCGCGTTCGGCGACGCTGGTGATGCGAGCACCACGAGCGATTGATGACAGGCCAGCGTGCGGTGATGGCCGATGCATCTCGGCAGGCTGGACCTTCGACACCCCCGTACAGGTCTCATCACGCGCTCCTTCTCTTTCATAGATGTGAAACTGAACCGACACGCCGTCAAAGCGGTAGTTGTGCTGCAGAACTCATGAGATGGTTTTCAGGCAAGGCGACGGTCGAGTGCAGGCGGCTTCCCACGCGGCAGATCGTCAATCGCCGCTCCAGCTAAGGTCAATGATGCAAGCGAGGAAATGCCCGAGATGAGCAGCTCTGAGATGGGTGCACAACGCCTGGACATCGTCGTCGTGGGCGCCGGTTTCGGCGGCTTGTACGCCGTGTACAAATTCCGGGAAATGGGCCTCAAGCTCGCGGCATTCGAGGCCGGCGGCGACGTCGGGGGCGTGTGGTATTGGAATCGCTACCCGGGCGCGCGGGTCGATCTTCCGAGCGTTGACTACAGCTATTCGTTCTCCCCAGAGATCGAGCAGGAATGGACGTGGTCAGAGGAGTTCGCGGCCCAGCCGGAACTTCTCGCCTATTTCAACTTCGTGGCCGACCGGCTCGATCTACGCAAGCACTATCAATTCAACACGCGCGTCACCAGCGCCGTCTGGGACGAGACGCGCAAGCTCTGGAAGATCACGACTGATCGTGGCGAAACGGTCGAGGCAACCTACTGTGTGATGGCCACCGGACCGCTGTCGGTCCCCATGGATCCGCAGATCTCGGGCATCGCGCGCTACAAGGGCGAGCTGCTGCGTGCCGGCAAGTGGCCGCACCATCCGGTGAGCTTCGCCGGCAAGCGTGTCGGCGTGATCGGCACGGGATCGAGCGGCATCCAGATCGTCCAGGAAGTTGGCCGGAAGGCCGGCGAGCTCTTCGTCTTCCAGCGCACGCCAAGTTTCAGCATGCCCATGCGCAACCAGAAGCTGGAGCCGGACTACGTCGCCGAGGTCAAGCGCAATTACGCGGGCCTTCGTGACGCTGCCCGCAACAGTCCAAACGGCGGCGTGCGCCCTTGGACCACCCGCGCATTTTTCAGCGTGACGCCGGTGCGACGTCGGGAGCTGATGGAAGACGCCTGGAAGGCCGGCGGTCTCGCAATGCTCGGGACTTTCACAGATCTGCTGAGTAACGAAGAGGCCAACGAGCATGTCGCCGAGTTTGTGCGTGGTAAGGTCGGCGAGGTCGTCAAGGATCCCGTCACGGCAGAAAAGCTCAAGCCGCGCGGCTATCCCATCTTCGCCCGCCGGCCATGCCTCGACACCGAATACTACGAGACGTTCAATCTGCCCAATGTCCACTTGATGGATTGCGTCGCCGAACCGATTCTCGAGATTACAGAGAAGGGCGTGCTGACCGCGACGGGCGAAACCGAGCTCGACATGCTGATTCTCGCGACCGGCTATGATGGGCTCACCGGAGCGCTGACGGCCTTCGACGTCGTCGGCCGCGGCGGCGGCAAGGTCAACGATAAATGGAAGCACGGTGCGAGGTCCTATCTCGGCCTGATGATGGACGGTTTCCCGAACCTGTTCATGACCACGGGGCCGAACGGCCCGGCTGCGCTGGCCAACATCGTCAGGATCAGCGAGAACGACGTCGACTGGATTGCGAACCTGATCACGCACATGGCCGATCACGGCCTCGCCACCGTCGAGCCGACCAAAGTCGCGGAGGATGGATGGATGGAGCTCGTCGTCAGGATCGCGCAGCGCTCGCTGCTCAACAAGGCGAAGACTTGGTACCTCGGCGCCAACGTGAAAGACAAGCCGCTCGGGCTCACGCTCTTCACGGGCGGATTTCCAAAGTACCGGGAGTACTGCGCCGCCGTCGCGCAGGCGGGGTACCGTGACTTCGTCTTCGAGCGCGGGCGCACCCCGGTCGCGGCTTGACGTCGCTCCGGGATCTCATTGCGATTCGATTGTCAAAGGCGAATGCTCAGGGAACGTCCTTCCACGCTCCGGCGCGACTTGATGCGTGGATGGTCTCGACCAGCGTTTGAATGCGCAGGCCAGCGCGGAAGTTGAATGGTTCCGATCGACGTCCGGCAATTGCGTCCAGGTAGCCCGCGGCTTCGATCGCCTTCAGGTCGTTGAAGCCAAGCTGGTGGCCCGGCGCAACGCAGAACAGGCCGTATGGCCGATGATCAGGACCTGCCTCGATCCGGCGGAATCCCTGACGGCCACGGTCGTCGTCGGTCGAAAAGAAATGCAACTCGTTGAATCGTTCCTGGCTGAAGGCGAGGGCGCCTTTGCTTCCACAGACCTCGAAGTCGTGCTGCATCTTCCGTCCTGTCGCAATCCAATTCGCCTCGATCGAGCCGGAGGCGCCGCTCGCGAAACGAAGGAAAGCTCTGCCAATATCATCGACTTCGACGCGCCTCCGGCCGCCTTTGCCATCTGGACGTTCCTTGATCATCGTGACGCAATCACCCATGACGCGGATGATCGGTCCGGCGGCAGGACCCAACAGGAATTCGGCGGTGGCTAGTGCGTGGCTGCCAATGTCCGCCAGTGCTCCGCCGCCCGCCGGGTCATGCCGGAAGGTGAACGCACCGGCATTGTCGGCCATGTAGTCTTCGGCGTGGACCCCGCGGTAGCCGCGTATCTCGCCGAGTTCTCCCGCAGCGATCATATCGCGTGCGAGGCCCAGCATGGGGTTGCAAAGATAATTGAAACCGACTTGCGTCTTTATTCCGGCCGCTTCGGCGGCCTCGGCCATTTCGCGGGAGTCTGTCGCAAGCGGCGCCAGCGGCTTTTCGCAATACACATGTTTGCCAGCAGCAATCGCGACCAACGCCATTTCCTTGTGGAGCGCGTTTGGCGTGGTGATGTTCACGACGTCGATAGCTGGATCCGCCACGAGCGAGTGCCAGTCGGAGGTCGCGCGCGCGAAGCCCAGCGCCGAGGCTGCTTTCGCGGCTGCCTCCTCGCTAATATCCGCGATCGTATGCAGTTCCAGCTCGAAAGGAAGGTCGAACACACGCGCGGCGATGGAGTAACCGAAAGCGTGGGTCTTACCCATGAATCCGCTACCGATGAGGCCGATGCGAAGCTTCGGTTTGGTCATGTCGGATTTCCCTGTTCGCGATGAGGTCGGTGTTGAGGCCACCTGCGAAAAAATCGAGCACGTTCTGAATGGGGAGACGTCGTCGGCAATAATTGTTGCGGAAAAATGCTATTGTCAATATTCAATGCAGGAGGTTATGTTCGTTACAAACCGGCGAGGGAGGAGACAACATGACCGGCGCCACAATCCGACTCACCATGGCCCAGGCCCTGGTGCGATGGCTGACTCAACAGTTCACCGAAATCGACGGAGTTCGCGTGCCCTTGTTCGCCGGCATCTTCGGCATTTTTGGTCATGGGAACGTGACCTGCCTGTCCGAGGCCCTTGAGGCGGTGCAGGATCGTCTGCCGACCTGGCGCGGACAGAACGAGCAGTCGATGGCGTTGGCGGCTATCGGCTTCGCCAAGGCCAAGCTTCGGCGGCAAATCATGGTAGCGACGTCGTCGATTGGCCCCGGCGCCCTGAACATGGTGACGGCGGCAGGAACAGCTCACGCAAATCGCCTGCCTCTCCTTCTCATTGCTGGCGATACGTTCACCAACCGTCTCCCGGATCCAGTTCTTCAGCAGGTCGAACATTTTGGGGATCCGACCGTCACCGTGAACGACGCTTTCAAGCCGGTGACGCGCTACTGGGATCGGATCACTCATCCCGCGCAGATCATTTCTTCGCTGCCGCAGGCAGTAGCCGCCATGCTCGATCCGGCTGACTGCGGCCCGGCCTTTCTCGCGCTACCACAGGACACGCAGGAGGTAGCCTTCGACTACCCTGAGGTCTTTTTCGAGTCTCGAACCTGGACCATTTCGCGTCCGCGCCCCGATCGTCAGAAACTCGCAGAAGCAGCCGCGCTGCTCAAGACCGCGAAGAAGCCGATCATCATTTCTGGCGGCGGCGTGCGCTACTCGCTGGCAGGAAATGTCGTCGCGGATTTTGCGGTCAAGCACGGAATTCCTATCGTGGAGACGGTCGCCGGCAAGGGCGCCGTGACCCACAACCACCCGGCGCATGCAGGGCCGATTGGAATTATCGGCTCAACGTCGGCGAATGCGCTCGCAGCCGAAGCCGACGTTATCCTTGCGGTGGGTACGCGCCTACAGGATTTCACGACAGGATCATGGACCGCCTTCCGCCCGGACGCGCGTTTCATCTCGATCAACGCGGCCAGATTCGATGCGGTGAAGCACCGTGCGCTGGCGGTGGTAGGCGACGCGCGGGAGACGATCGAGGAACTCGATGCGGCGCTCGGCGCGTGGCGTGTCGAACCCGCCCACATGACGCGTGCTCAGATGCTCTTCAGGGAATGGGACGCGCTGCTCGAGTCGTTGCAGGCCCCCAGCAACGCTCCGGTGCCGACCTACGCGCAGATAGTCCAGGCAGTCAATGCGTCCGCTGGCGAGAGAGATACCTTGATTTCAGCCGCCGGGGGCCTGCCTGGCGAAGTGGCAAAAGGCTGGCGCGTCAAGGCGCCGAATACCTTCGACCTTGAGTTCGGATTCTCTTGCATGGGTTACGAGCTCGCGGCCGGTTGGGGCCACGCTATGGCCAATTCCGGGCCTGGCGGACTCGGCGGCACGCCAATCGTGATGGTTGGTGACGGCACCTACTTGATGATGAACTCGGACATCTACTCGACGGTTTTGACCGGTCACAAGATGATCGTTGTGGTCTGCGACAATGGCGGGTTCGCCGTGATCAACCGGTTGCAGCAATTCAAAGGCGTGCCAGGCTTCAACAATTTGTTGACTGATTGTCGCGTTCAGAATCGCGACAATCCTCATCACGTTGATTTTGCCAAGCACGCCGAGTCCATGGGGGCGGCTGCACGACGTTGCGAAAGCCTTGCCGACCTCGTTGCCGCGCTCGAATGGGCCAAAGGCAACGACCGCACCACCGTGCTTTCGATCGCCTCGGACGCCTATTCGTGGGTCCCTGGCGATGCCGACTGGGACGTCGGCGTGCCCCAAGTATCTTCGCGCGAGACGGTTCGAAGCGCGCGCAAGCAGCAAGACGAGATCCGCGCGAAGCAGCGCATCGGAGTGTGACGAGCCATGAAAGCGAAGCTTGGAATTGCCCCCATTGCCTGGTGGAACGACGATCTTGCCGAACTGTCTGATGACGTGAGTCTTGAGGAGTGCTTGCGTCAGGCGAGCGTCGCCGGCTTTACGGGAATGGAGACCGGGCGGCGCTTCCCCATGAATATGGGAGAACTCGGACCGATACTCGCCCGGTTTGGCATCTCCGTGTGCGGCGGCTGGTTCTCTGGCCTTCTGCTCGATGGTGACATCGAGCGGGAAAAGGACCGCATTCGCGCCCAGATGGATTTTTTCATTGCAGCGAAAGCGCCCTGCATCGTCTACGGCGAGACTGCGCGTTCGATCCAGGGCATTCGCTCCGCGCCGCTCGCTACCAAACCTAGGCTCTCGGACGACGAGATGAAGGCCTATGGACGCAAGATGACGGATTTCGCCGAGTGGTGCGCCGGGCAGGGAATGCCGATCACCTATCATCACCACATGGCTGCGGCGATCGAGACCGAGGCGGAACTCGACCTGCTCATGGCGAATTCTGGTGAAGCACTACCGCTGTTGTTCGATGCCGGTCACATGGCGTTTGCCGGCGGCAACGTTTTGCGTGTCATCGACAAACATCATTCGCGCATCAGCCATGTGCATACCAAAGACGTCCGCAGCAGCGTCATCGACAAGCTCGACCGGAAACGGGAGAGCTTCCTCGACGCGGTGGTGAAAGGGGCGTTCACCGTGCCGGGCGACGGTTCGCTCGACTTCGCCACGATCATCGCCCGCCTCGCGTCCTACGGCTACGAGGGGTGGTTCGTCGTCGAGGCGGAGCAGGATCCGAAGATGAGTCCCCCGCTCGAAATGGCCAAGAAAGGCCACGCGGAACTGATGCGTTTGATGGCGTCGGCCGGATACGACGTCGTGCAATGAACCGCATGGATCGGGTGTCGCCGTACTCGACGAAGCGCTTAGGGCTCGCCCTGGCCCGGCGGATCATTTGGCGGGTTGTGGAGGTGAAATGAGCATCGGGATAGGAGTCATCGGGACAGGTGTAATGGGCGCCGAGCATGCTCGGATACTCCGACGCGAGACCCCCGGTGCTCATCTTGCCGGCATTTTTGATGCCGACGCGGCTCGGGCGCAGGCAGTGGCCTCTGGAGCAACCGTCTTTTCGGATCCTCAATCGCTGATCGCGTCGGGGCAGATCGACGCGATAGTGATTGCATCTCCCGATGTCACACATGCGGCGCTAACACTCGCCTGTATCGAGGCAGGGAAACCCGTTCTCTGCGAAAAGCCCTTGGCGTCTTCAGCAGCGGATGCCCTAGACGTGGTGCAGGCCGAAGTCGCTGTGGGTCGCAGACTCATCCAGGTCGGATACATGCGCCGGTTTGACCCTGGCTATCGGGAGATCAAGCGCGTCAAAGATACCGGTGAACTGGGCGGACCGGTGTTGTTGCACAACGTGCATCGAAACGTTCGCGCGCCGGAGTGGTTCACCGGTGCGATGGCCATTACGAATTCCTTCGTTCACGAAATCGACGTCAGCCGCTGGCTACTTGGATCGGAGATGGTTTCTGCGCGCGTGGAGGCAGGGCCCGGCGGCGAGCCCGTCATGGTCACGATGAAGACCGACAAAGACGAGATTGTTTCGACTGAGGTTTTCGTGAACGCCAGCTATGGCTATCACGTCCATGCTGAACTGGTCAGTCGGCAAGGCACGATATCGCTGGTTCCGGCATCGTTGACGCTATTGAACAGAGACAGAGCCGGCGGTCATTCGTATCCCGACAACTGGGTGCCGAGGTTCGAAGAGGCGTACCGCAGGCAGATGGCCGATTGGGTCAGCGCCGTCAAAGCTGGCACTTCGGTCGGCGCGAGCGCATGGGACGGCTATGTCGCCTCGGCCATTGCGGAGCAAGTCGCCGAGGCCCTCGCCGGAAATGGCTTGGCCTCCCTCAGATATGGGCCACGTCCCTCGCTATATGACTGACGGATCGAACGAGGCCGGACGGAAATCGACAGCGTCTCATGCGATCCAACGCGAGTCGGAGAGGAAACGATGATCAAGTATGCAGTTGTCGGCGCAGGGTGGATCTCGCAACAAGCCTTTCTGCCGGGAGTCGGACAGTCCACAAACTCAAGGGTTACGGCGATCGTGACCGGCGATCGGGACAAGGCCGCGCGACTGGCGGATTTCCACGGTGTTGGCCAGATCGTCGACTATGATGGATACGATGCCCTTTTGAGGGGCTCTGATGTCGACGCGGTGTATATTGCTCTGCCCAACCATTTGCATGCCGACTACGCAGTTCGGGCAGCACGCGCCGGCAAGCACGTCTTGGTCGAGAAGCCGCTGGCTACCAACGAACAAGATGCACTCGCCATGATCGCCGCTGCGCGCGAGGCTGGCGTGTTTCTGATGACCGCCTACAGGCTCCACAACGAACCCGGAACTGTCGCCGTCCTCGAACACATCCGCAAGGACGCGATCGGCCGACCGCTCTTCTTTCAATCGGTTTTCAGTTTCCAGGCAGCGGCAGGGAACCACAGACTGAAAGCTACGAGTTGGGGTGGACCGCTCCAGGACGTCGGGGTTTACTGCGTCAATGCGGCTCGACATGTTTTTGCAGAAGAGCCGATTGAAGCCATGGCGATGGTGCACCGACCGAACGATGACCCGCGTTTTCGCGAGGTGGAAGCGTCGGTCGCGGCTTTGCTGCGCTTCCCTTCGGGCGGGCTGGCACAATTCGTCGCCAGCTTCGGGGCAGCCGCTGTCGACAGTTACCGCGTGGTTGGAACGGCTGGCGATATCGAACTCGATCCAGGATTCAGATTCGAGACTGCAACAAGACTACGTCTGCGCCGCGACGGCGAGGTCCGCGAAACCCAGTTTCCGCAAATCGACCATTTTGGCGCGCAGGTCGAATATTTTTCAGATTGCATCAAGGCTGGAACGCCGCCCGAGGCTGATGGCGAGGAAGGGTTGGCGGACTTGCGCGCACTTGTCGCAATTGAGACGGCCGCCCTGACCGGACAACCGCAAACCATCACATCCCGTCCACGTGTCCGCCATCCAACGCCCGACATGGTGCGAGTTACTCCTGTAACCGATCGACGACTGGTCTTCTGAGGCGCTACTGCCTGTCGGTTCAAGCTACGGCAGCCCGAGGTCGCTGCGCGCCGTTCGTGCGACTGAGAGCGCCAGCTCGAGCCATTCTACTTACCGGTAACCGTTGGAATCCGCGGATTGACGTCGTTTTTCTGTAGTCTCGCTGCCAGCGCTACGGTCAACGCCTGCGCAAGGCACATCGGAGCTGCGAGTGAACGGGAAAACGTGTATTCATGCTCTGGAACAGAGAACAGAACACGGGCGCTCTTGGCCAGAGGCGACAGTGTGCTATCCGACATCGCAATGATGGGAACGCCATTGCGCCCGGCTTCCTCCACAACGTTGACGACCTCGTTTGCATAGAATCGAAACGACACCGCAACGAGTACGTCCTTCTTGCGGATCGTACGCGCGATGTGCGTAGCAAGTCCGCCGCCTGCGTCGAGCAACACGCAACGTTTGCCCAGCATGGTCAATATGTAGCGAAGGAACTCAACTACAGGCGCTGAACGCAGTTGCCCGATCAGAAAAACCGAGTCGGCTCTCTCAAGCAGGCTCACCGCTTCCGAGAGCGCTTTTGGGGAAATGTCCGCGAGCATGTCCTGAAGGGAAGCAATGTCGCGGACGACCAGGTCGCGCAGGAAACCAACTTCGCTACGATCGGCGCGAGCGCCCAACTCGATTTCAAGAGCTTTAATACGCGCCTCGAAGCCCGGGGCGGCTGTTGACAAGCGCCGTTGAAACAACGCCTGAAGCTCCTTGAAACCTTCATAGCGAAGTGACTGAGCGAAGCGCACGAAGCTCGACGCATGGATGCCGCAGCGATCGGCGATGGCGTTTACCGACAGGACCGCGACATCATTCGGGTTCTGGGTCAGATAAACGGCTATCTTTTGATAGGATTTGCTCATGTCATCGTAGCGATCGTGGATGACACGGATCAACTCCTCGTAGTCTTCCGGTGTCTTCACGTCCTGCATCTAAGGTGCTCTCACAATTGGTTTCATCGGGTGCGGATGCCGACAACTCCGCTCTCGTTCGGAACGCTTCCTCCCCAAGAGCCGGCAGTGCCAAGGCATCTCTGTAAGTCAAGTATCCGGCAATACAGCCTGGCCGTTTGACGGACGGGTTAAAGACCCCTTACGCACCTCGCATCACCATCCTTTGGCAGCGGAGCGGAATCATCGATAGCATCGGCGAACAATTATTGACAGTTTTGCATATCTGCAATAACTCTTGCAAGCAAATCGAACATCCGTCGGCGGGAGGAAATGGTGGCGATCAAATTCGCATTGCTCGGGTGCGGGCGCATTGGTGTCTTGCATGCCCGGAATCTTGCGAAGGCGGACGGGGCACGCCTGGAGATAGCATTCGATCCGAACACAATTGCTGCTGAGGCGGTCGCCAGAGCGAATGGCTGCAGGGTAGCCACAAGTGCGGAAGATGCGATCGATAAGGCCGATGCGGTTCTGATTGCGACGTCGACTGCGACCCATGCCGATCTGATCGAGCTTGCGGCAAAAGCCGGCAAGGCGATCTTGTGTGAGAAGCCGATCGATCTCAGTCTCGATCGGGTACGAGCATGCCGCAAGGCCATTGAGGGCTGCAACGTACCAATCCAGATTGGCTTCAATCGCCGCTTCGATCCGGGGCACCGCGCTGCGCGCGACGCTTGCGCCGCCGGCAAGATCGGAAAACTTGAGCAGGTCGTTATCACATCGCGCGATCCCGGGATGCCGCCCCGAGCTTACACTGCGGTCTCGGGCGGTATTTTCCGTGACATGACGATCCACGATTTTGACGTGGCGCGTTTCATGCTGAACGATGAGCCGACCGAGGTCTTCGCGACCGGGAGCGCGCTTGTTGATCCCACCATTGGATCTGATTTTGGCGACTTCGACTCCATCATGGTGGTCATGCGCACTGCTGATGGAAAGCTGTGCCATATCAGTAATTCTCGACGCGCAAGCTTTGGCTATGATCAGCGGATCGAGCTGTTTGGCAGCGAGGGGATGGTCATCTCCGACAACAAGAAGGCGCATGAGCTGAAGTTCTACAGCGCGACCACGACTAATGCGGCCGAGCCTTACCTCAACTTCTTTATCGAGCGCTACGCAGAGGCCTACGAAGCCGAGATCGCGGCATTCATTGCCGCCGTTCGCGATGGTCGGCCGACCCAAGCGACTTTCGACGACGGTTACCGCGCGCTCATGCTCGCGGAGGCTGCCATCGAGTCTGCCAGGACCGGCAAGAAGGTCGAGGTTGGCGGTATCGCATGACATTGAATGGGACGTGGATGCGGGCGTCGAGCAGCAATAGGGTCAAGCTACGCAAGGCCTCGCAACCCAGAGCCAAAGAGAGCGACTGAGAGCGCCCGTACCTATCGTTGGAGAGCTTGCATGACCTCGATGCACGGAAAGATCGCGATTGTCACCGGCGGTACCCAGGGTCTCGGTGCCGCCATCGCCAAACTCTTCGCCGAGCGCGGCGCAAAGGGCATCGTAACATGCGGTCGTGACGAGACGAAGGGGCGGGCAAAGGCCAACGAGATCGCCGCAGCCACTGGCACAGAAGTGCTATTTGTCCGCGCTGACCTCACAAAGGTCGAGGATTGCGCCAAAGTCGTGGCTGAGGCGGACAGGGTGTTCGGGCGCGTCGACGCTCTGGTGAACGCCGCTGGTGACACAAGCCGCGGCACCATCATTGATACAAGCCCCGAACTTTTTGACAAGATATTCGCGGTCAATACGCGTGCGCCCTTTTTCTTGATGCAGAACACGATCAAGCTCATGCGCCGCGATAAAGTGCAGGGCACGATCGTGAACGTCTCTTCAATGTCTGCGATGGGTGGCCAATCCTTCATTGCGGCCTATTGCGCATCGAAAGGCGCGCTCGACACGCTGACGCGAAATACGGCCCATGCGCTGCTGCGCAACCGCATCCGCGTGAACGGTCTCAATATTGGCTGGATGGCCTCGGAAGGCGAATTCAACACGCAGCAGGTCTACCATGGCCGGTCTGCGGAGTGGCTCGAGGAGGTCGCCGGGCGGCAGCCCTTCGGCCGATTGCTCGATCCCATCGAGGTTGCGCGCGCCGTTGCGTTCCTGTCCTGCGATGAGTCCGGAATGATGACGGGAGCCACGATCAACTTCGATCAAAGTATCTGGGGCGCCTACGATACGTCACCGCATCCGGAAGCGCCGCTCTGAGCAATCCCGGGGTTAGAGGCTTTTCTCGGCAAGGTGCGGGCGCGGGTATGGCATCGCGCCGAGCAAGCAGGACGTGGTCTCTCACACTCCCAATTTCCACCCTTTCTGATCGAGCCGCAATGAATGTCGATGTAAGGGCGCCGCCCGCCGCATGAAATAGACGTTGCGAGATTGCCGCTTGTGCAATATTAATTGCGCAGATCGGGGAGGTGAAGCGGCCGGATAGAGCTGCCACCGCACGATGGAGGGAACGCGTGGCTTTACTTGATGTGCGAAGCATCTCGAAGAGCTTCGGTGCTATTCGGGCACTGCACGACGTCAGCTTTTCGGTCGATGCAGGCGAGGTGGTCGGCCTGATGGGCGACAACGGCGCCGGCAAATCGACCATGGTGAAACTGATTGCCGGAAACTTCCCGCCGACCGAAGGCGGCATTGTCGTTGATGGTAAGGCATGCCATTTCCACCGGCCGATCGAGGCCAGGGCTGAGGGCATCGAAGTTGTCTATCAGGAGCTCGCGCTGGCCGACAATCTCACGGCCACGGAGAACGTTTTCCTCGGACGCGAAATCAAAAGAGGCTTCTGGCCGTTCCGCATCCTCGACAAGCAGTCGATGATCAGGCGCGCCGGGGAGCTCTTTGACGAGCTAAAATCGGAAACGCGGCCGCGGGATCTCGTGAAGAAGATGTCAGGGGGGCAGCGGCAGGCTGTTGCGATAGCCCGGGCTCGGCTGTCCAATGCCAAGCTCGTCCTGATGGACGAGCCGACCGCGGCCATTTCCGTGCGACAGGTAGCCGAAGTGCTTGAGCTCATCCGCCGGCTGAAATCTCGCGGAGTATCGGTGATGCTGATCAGTCACCGCATGCCCGACGTGTTTACCGTCTGCGATCGCATCATCGTGCTCCGGCGTGGCTCAAAAGTGGCCGACAAGGAAACCGCGATGACCTCGCCGGAGCAGATCACCGGCCTGATTACGGGGGCGATCCGTGAAGCCTAGTTCTGCCAAAGTGATAGAAGAAACACACGCCGCAATTAGCGATATCGTCAACATCCGCGAGCAGGGCGCCTTTCATCGCGTCATGACCAGTCAGGCATTCTGGGTGGCTGCCGCACTCCTTGCTCTGGTGGTCTTCATGACCTGGTTGGAGCCGACCTTCGGCACAGCCGACAACGTGACGAACATCACGCGCAACTTCGCTCCGCTTGCGATCATGAGCCTCGGCATGACTGTGGTCATCATCACGGGGGGGATCGATTTGTCCGTTGGCTCGGTGATGGGGCTCGTTGCCATTGTCACCGGGCTGCTGCTGACCTGGCAATATTCCTGGTACGTCGCCTTCTTGGCCGGACTCTTGGCGGGACTGGCCTGCGGAGCCTTCAACGGCTTCTTCGTTGCCTATATTGGCATGCCGTCCTTTGTCGTGACGCTCGGTATGTTGTCGATCGCGCGCTCGCTTGCCGTCGTGATCTCTGGGAACCAGATGTTGTACAAGTTTGGTCCGGACGCGCCGATCGTCAGGGCAATCGGCCAGTCGAAATGGCCACTTCATGCGCCAGCCGGCTGGGCGCCGCACTGGATGCCAGAATTCTCCTCCCACTTTTGGGTGATGGTGATCCTTGCTCTCATCCTCGGTGCCGTCTTCGTCTTTACCGCGTGGGCGCGTCACCTCTATGCGATCGGCTCCAACGAGAGCGCCGCGCGGCTGACTGGCGTGTCAGTCGACTGGATCAAGTTCCAGGCGTACGTGTTTTCGTCTTTCACGGCCTCGATCGCCTCGCTGCTGCTCCTCGGCTACAGCGGCTCGGCTATCAACGCGATGGGGACTGGCTACGAGCTTCGAGTCATCGCCGGCACCGTCATCGGCGGTGCCAACCTGATGGGTGGCTACGGAACCGCATTCGGTGCCGTGATAGGGTCGGCTTTCCTCGAGGTGATCCGCAACGCGCTTCTGATGGCCGGCATCGACTCGAACTGGCAGGGCGCCTTCGTTGGCATGTTCATCGTCATTGCCGTGCTTCTCGGCATGCAGACGAGCGGAACGTCGCTTGTTGCTACGATCCGCGAGTGGGTTGCCTGGAAGCGCAGTTAGAAAATCCGATGACAATTGGGTCGGAGACTTGGAATTAACAAAGAGGGAGGAGAAACGTGCATAAACATCTATTGATGGCCGCCGTGGCGTTTTCTGCGCTCATGGGAGGACAGGCCTGCGCGCAGCAGAAATTCACCTTTGCGCTCGTTCCCAAGAACATGAACAATCCGTTCTTCGACCAGGCGCGTGACGGTTGCAAGAAGGCGGAAGCCGAGTCCAAGGGGGCCTTCCAATGCATGTATATCGGCCCCGGCGAGCATGGCGGTGGCGAAGAGCAGGTGCAGATCGTGCAGGATCTCGTCGCCAAGAAGGTGGACGGCATTGCCGTGTCACCGTCCAATGCGGCTGCAATGGCGGTTGCGCTGCAGGCCGCTAAGAGCGCTGGCATTCCTGTGCTGACCTGGGACTCGGACCTGCTGCCCGAGAACAAGGACCTGCGCCTTGCCTATATTGGCACCCATAACTACGAGATTGGCGTCAACATCGCCAAGATCGTGCAGACCATCAAGCCGAAAGGCGGCACGATCTGCATCCAGTCCGGCGGCGCCGCGGCAGCCAACCACAATGAGCGCATGAAGGGCATCCGTGACACGCTCGCCGGCAAGGAGTCTGCCCAATCGCCCGGGGAAAGGTTGACTGGACAGAATGGCTGGAAGGAGATCGACGGGTGTCCGCTCTACACCAATGACGATTTCCCTCTGTCGGTGCAGCAATTCCAGGACACCATGGCGAAGAACCCGACTTTGGATGCATTCACACCGACGGGTGGCTTCCCACAATTCGTGCCGGACGCTAACCGCGCTGCGGTCGCGCCCTTCAAAGGCAAGATCGCCAGCAAGGACCTGGCTCTGGTGGTTGCCGACACGCTGCCGGTTCAGATCGACCAGATGAAGGAGGGCCTGTCGCTCGGACAGGTCGGACAGCGTCCGTTCGAGATGGGCTACAAGACCATGTTTGCGCTGAAGGACGTCAAGGAAGGTAAGGCTCCGCCTAAGGATCCGACCTATACCGGCCTCGACGTCTGCACAGCCAAGACTGTCGATACCTGCATCGCCAAGTAGTTCGTACGTGACGGCAGCGGGCTGGAGAGCCTGGCCCGCTGACCTTCCATAACGATCCGGCAGCAAGTTTCAGTCGGACCTGATCTTCCGGCTACATTTCGAGCGAGGCAGGCAACGTCAGCAGGCCACCTCAAGTCAAAGCCGTTCAGCAAATGGTTGGCAGCAGCCGCCGAACCTCTTCCAGCAGTTCGGGAATTGCGCCGGCGTCGTTCGATAAATGAGCGAGCAGCGCTTTTTGAAACAAGCCGTCGAATAGCGCATAGAGCACACCGGCAGACACCGCCGGGCGCTTGCCGCCGAGCTCCGCGTAGCGCGAGGCGATCCGCCAGATCATGTTCTCGAGGCTCTTGTCGATTTCGACGACGTCCTTGCGGAAGGCGTCCTCGAACAGCGCCTGGGCGCGCAGATCGTACCAAAGTCGGTGCATGCGCGCCTCCTTGCGGAGGGTTTCGGCGAGCTTGGTAAGGAAACCATCCATGAGCTCTTCGCGAGTTTGCGCGCTGGCAGTGACCTGATCGTAGCGGGTCACGCACTTGGCCTTGTAGTGGCTGACGCAGCAGCAGATCAGGTCCGTCTTGTCACGGAAGTAGTAGTGAAAGACCCCATGCGTAAACGCTGAATTCTGCGCGATTTCGCGCAAGGAGGTGCGCGCGTAGCCGAGCTCGCCCAGCGTCTCTAGTGCTGCTTCGGCGAGTTCGAGCCGGCGCGCATTGAACTTCTCCTCCTTGAGCGCCTCGGTCGCGTCCAAAACGCGCTTCCTCGCACTCGCCACCTGCTGCGCCATCGACGTCCATTCCTCGTCTTGCTCTGCCGTCGCAGGAAGCGAAGACGATTCTCGCCTCCTTCAGACACGGTCGACTCTACCTGCACCAAGAATTTTGACAATCGTCAAGGATTATCTTGACAATCGTCAAGGTACGATTAAACACTTGTCAAAATCGGTTTTGACAACCGTAAAAGAACGTCGAAGACGACAACAGCGGAGGAGAAGCGGAAGCGAGCCGCCTCATTGATTGTCTGCTGCCCCGGGAACTGGCGCGGCAGAGATAGCGTCGTCCAGACCCGCGCGGCGATCCGCCGCCTTCAATCAAAACGAGCAACGGAGGAGACGTCATGAGTGGGAAGACACTTGTGGGCAAGAAAGCCCTGGTGACCGGAGGCGCGCGGGGGATCGGCGCGGCGATTGCACAGGCTCTGGCAAATGCGGGCGCGGCAATCATGATCGCCGATATCCTCGAGGATGTCGGCAAGGACACGGCCGGGACGATCGCAAAATCAGGCACGAAGACCGGATTTGTGAAGCTCGACGTCACCGATGATCAGCAATGGGAAAGGGCGGTAGCAACCACCGTTTCCACGCTCGGCGGCTACGACATCCTCATCAACAATGCCGGGATCGAGATCACGTCGCTTGTCATCGATCTACGGGCCGAGGATCTGCGTCGCATGTGCGATGTGAACATCGTCGGGGTCGGCCTCGGCATGAAGCACGCGTTCCGCGCGATGCGTCCGGGCGGCGCGGCCGGGGCAGGTGGCGCGATCGTCAACATCGCTTCTGTCGCCGCCACCATAGCTTTTCCGGCCATCGCCGGGTACTCGGGCACCAAGTCAGCCGTGGACCGCATGACGCGGGTTGCGGCCATGGAGGCCGGTAAGCTTGGCTACGGCGTGAGAGTCAATTGCCTTTATCCGGGCCTGGTGCCGACCGATATGGGCATGCAGCTCGCTGGCGACATCGTGAAGGTCGGGCTCGCGCCGGATCCCAACGCTGCCGTTGCCTCGGTCATCGAGCAGACGCCGCTCGGGCGGCTCGGCGAGGTCGGTGACATCGCCGACGCGGTCGTATTCCTCTGCTCCAACGAGGCGCGCTTCATCACGGGAGCCGGGCTGCCGGTCGACGGCGGTATGGGCATGTAGTGCCGCTCGTTTCGTCCTGACCGACGTCGCCGGGGAGGTGCAATCGCCTCTCGGAACGGAGACGCATGGCCAGGTCGCGGCCGGCTGAACTGCGATCCAAGTCAAAACGCGAAATCATCAGGAGGATTCGACATGAGTGAGAAGCGCCCCGTCGTCGTCTATGGCGTGTCCGGCTACACCGGGCGGCTGGTCTGTGAGTATCTGCGGGAATACAACATTCCCTTCATCGCCGCCGGCCGCGATGCCGCGAAGGTCAAGGCCGTGGTCGAGAAGATCCCTGGCATCGAGACCGCTGACTATGAGGTCGTCGGGGTCGAGCACAGCGTCGAAGCGCTGACCAAGCTGTTCAAGGGCGCGAAGGTTGTGAGCAACATGGTCGGCCCGTTCATCAAATACGGCAATGAAGTCGTCGAGGCCTGCCTCAATGCCGGCTGCCACTACAGCGATACGACCGGTGAACAGGACTGGGTACTGAAGTGTCAGGAGACCTGGGGCGATAAATTTGCGGCAAGAAACCTGCTGCTCGCACCGAACATCGCGCAGATGTATACGACCGGTGAAATCGCCGCCAACATTTGTCTCGAACACCCTGGCCTCGATACGCTCGACATCCTGGTGTTCTGGAAGGGCCTCCCGACCTACGCCTCAACCCAGACGATCTTCACGATCCTGAAGGCGAACTGGTACTATCTCGAACAAAACAAGTTTGTCGAATGGGACGTCACCGCTCGGGCCGACGTCGTGGTCCCGGGCCAGCACGAAACCGCCATTGCCGTGCCGTGGGGCGGTACCGCGCATCCGGTCTGGTTCAAGAACGATCCGCGCGTCTCGAACTGTCGTGTGCTCGGCGGCGTACTCGCGCGCCCCGTCATGGAGGGGGTGGTTCAGACCACCCAGATGGTCAAGGAGAAAATCAAACCGCTGCCGCCTGATCAGCAGGAGAAGGCTCTTGCCGACATCGCCGCGACCATCCAGGCGGCAATGCCGCCTCGGGAGAATCCGCGTATCAACACCTCAATTGATTCCGTCTATGCTTCCGGGCCGCTTGGCCGCGCGCATTGTGTGATCCACGGCAATTGCAACTACAAGCAGACCGGAATGCTGCAGGCCTATGCGGCGTTCTCGCTGCTGCAGACCCCGCCGAAGAGGGTCGGCTTCGCGTCGGGTTGCCAGGCGTTCGGTCACCGTGAACTGCTCGGCCAGCTGCGTAGCTTCGGCCTGGTGATGAACCCGATCCTCACCATCCACAATTGACGGTTCGGCCGGCGCGGCATCGTCCGCGCCGGCCTCTCTTCGCGCGGAGGCGGCCATGCGGCTGATCGATTATCTCGACAAGGGGGCCTCGCTGGGCGCGGACGCGCCATGCCTGACCATGGACGGCCGCGACCTGAGCTATGCAGACGTACAGCGGTTGAGTTACCGGATCGCGCGCAGCCTCGTGCGTACCGGTATCGCTGCCGGCGACAAGGTCGCGATCCTGTCGGGCAACGATCCCATCGCGTTTGCGTGCGTGTTCGGCATTTCGCGCGCGGGCGCGGTCTGGTGTCCGGTCAATCCGCGCAACGAGGCGGCGGAGAACCAGATCATCCTCGACGACTTCGACTGCAGCCTGCTGTTGTTTCATTCCAGCTTCGCCGGGATGGTAGAGAAGATCCGCCCCAATCTGCCGAAGCTGCGGGCGATGGTGTGCCTCGACGCTGTATTGCCGTTCGCCGCATCGTTCGATGCCTGGCTGTCTGATGAGGTCGGATATTTTCAGCGCGAAGTAGTCGACGACCTCGTCATGTTGCCAGGCACCGGCGGCACGACCGGTAAACCGAAGGGGGTGATGCTGTCGGGTCGGAACATCGAGGCGATGACGGCGCTGACATTGATGAGCTATCCGTTCAAGGGGCGTCCGACCTACCTCGCGCTGGCGCCGCTGACGCATGCCGCAGGCGTGTTGTGCTTCCCAGTGATGACGCTCGGCGGGCGGATCGTCATCATGCATCACCCCGATATCGGCGAATTCCTTGCGCTGATCGGGAGTCATCGCGTCACCCACACCTTTTTGCCGCCGACCGTGATTTACATGCTGCTCGATCATCCGCAGCTCGACAGCGCCGAGCTCGGCTCCCTGCAGTGCTTCTGGTACGGCGCGGCGCCGATCTCGGCCTCACGGCTGGCGGAAGCGCTGCAGCGCATCGGGCCGATGGCGCAGCTGTTCGGGCAGACCGAGGCGCCGATGATGATCTCGACTATGGCGCCAGGCGAGCATTTCAATGCCGATGGTTCGATCGCCACCGAGCGGCTGCCGTCTGCGGGCCGGGTGAGCCCGCTCGTCCAGGTCGGCATCATGGATGGCGACGGCAATCTCCTGCCAAGCGGGCAGCGCGGCGAGATCGTGGTGCGGGGGTCGCTGGTGATGGACGGATACTACAAGAACCCCGAGGCCACCGCGGAGGCCTCGGTCCATGGCTGGCATCACACTGGCGATGTCGGCTACCTCGATATCGACAACTTTCTCTATATCGTCGATCGCGCCAAGGACATGATCATCACCGGTGGCTTCAACGTCTATTCCGTCGAGGTCGAAAACGCACTGCGGGCGATCGAGACTATCCAGGACTGCGCCGTCGTCGGTTTACCAGATCCCAAATGGGGCGAGCGCGTGGTTGCAGTGGTTCAGCCGAGACCGGGCCAAAGTGTCGATGCGGCCGCCGTTACCGCCTTTGTCAAAGCCCGCATCGGCAGCGTCAAGACGCCGAAGCAGATCGAGGTCTGGAGCGACCTGCCGCGTTCCAAGGTTGGCAAGGTGTTGAAGGCCGATGTCCGCGCCAGGCTGCTGCAGGGCTCGAGATGAGCTGCGCTCACTCAAACCGTGCCGATACTTGCATGTAGAGCTGCGCCTTTACGATTGCGAATTTCGTGGTGTGCATTTTTGCGCTTCCATTTGACTGTTTCTCCGGGATATATCGTCGCCGGAGACTACGACAATGTTTCGAAGGCGGAAGAAAAGCTCGCGCGCGCATGATGCCCAGTCCGTGCAGCAGCGAAACGACCGAGACTATAGTTCCGGCAAGGACATCCAGGCGCGCATTGTTCAATTGAGAAGCGTGCCGCGGGAGAAGCTCGCCGATGCGGTCTTTATGCTGTCGATGGCGGCGAAACAGCAAAGCTGGCTGATACGACAATCGATCAATGAACGCGCGAAATCCGACTTCGATTTTGATCCGCCATCGAGTGGAGATCCGGCTGCCTACCTTGCAGAGGACACTGTTTCCACTTTGCGTCATCACATAGCGGATGGGCCGACTCTCTTGGATCTCCTTTCTGGGGGGGCGCCTGCCGTTCACTTCACCGTCCATCAGAGGGACGCCGTTTCGATGCTTGCTGCGTTGATCCGGGAGCAGCGTTTGGAAGGCATTTTGGAAGGTCTGCGGCTTGCTGGCCTTCTGAACGAGTCCTCTAAAGATCGTCATGCGGGGTTCAGTTCGTAACGTCGGATAAATCTGAGGGAACCTCTGCCCGCGACGTGTGCTCTCTCGGACCCTGCCGTCGACATCGGTGTTCGGCGGGCGATCGGGGAAATGTGCGCACGTGACAGAACGTGCCTCCCGGAGCGGGCGCCAGGCAATCGGCGAACGTTTCAATGGGATCGATCGAAAATTCGTAGCCATCAGCCCAAGCTGATTGCGAATCAATGACGGGATCAACGTGGGTCGTTCAAGTAAAGCGCGTGTCGCCGGCCGCGCAAAGAAGCGAAAAAATCCTGCGCCGCGGACTGCGATCTCTTCTTCGTCGCCGCTTGGCATGCTGGCTCTCCATCTGCTGGCACAATGGAGGAAATCTGGGCGCAACGGTCTCGTCTTTCTCGCTGAGAACGAGAATAGGGCCGAGCGATTGGGTGCCATTATTCATGCACTCAATCCCTCGTGCGACGTGCTTGTTTTCCCACGGTTGAATACGCTGCCGTTCGAGCAGTTGGAGCCATCGCACGAGATCGCAGGTAGACGCAGCTCGGTCTTGAGGCGCCTTGCCAAGCCCGAGAAGCCGATCCTGCTGGTGTCCACGGCAGAGGCTGTGATGGAGCGCCTGCCAATGCCGGCGAGTTGGTCCCGCCTAATTGAGCGTCTAAAGGTGGGCACCAGCTTCTCCGAACATCACCTCAAGTCGCGGTTTGACGCACTCGGCTACGACCTCGATGACGAGGCGGACTACCCCGGCGGCGCGCTGTTTCACGGGAAGACATTCGAGATTTTTCCCGCCGGGGCACTTGGTCCATTCCGCGTGGAGCATTCCGGGCATGTGATACGCCGGATTTCGGCGTTCAATCCGGTAGAGCAAGAGGTTCTATTCGATGCGAAGGAGCTCGTCATCGATCCCATGTCGGAGCGCCTTGCGTACGGGAATAAGCGCAGCAAACGCTCCAATCTGTTCGATTACTGCGGGCGAGCCAAGTGGATTTCGGATGCCATGGTTCCCGCGCACGCCGACGGCTGGTTGAGCACGATCGAGGAGGCGGCCGGTCGTACGGACCGGGAGCGCGAATATCTTGGGCGGCGCGACTGGAAGGCGGCGACCAGGCGTATGCGCGTGCTGCCCCAAAAGGCACGCTTCACGTCCACGCCGGATTTTTCGAAGGTCGCCTCGCCAAGGAAAGCTCTGCGAACGTTTGTCGATGAGACGCGACGCGCTGGTTCGCAGCTCATGTTTGTTGCAGCGCTGGATGAAGATCTGCGCACCATGGAGCGGATGAGCGGGGTCAAAGCAGAGCGCTTTTCTGACTGGAGCGAGGCTACGGCCGGATGCAATCGCGCAGCGGCACTATTGGCCGACTTCGATACTGGATTTGTCGAATCCGGCCGGAAACCTCTTGTCGTCGTGACGGCGTCCGACGTGCTCGGCAGCAGGGCCCATCATCCACAGCCCATGACCAGGGCCGGGAATGCTGCCTTCGACCACGCTGATGTGCCGGAGGTGGGCTCGGTGGTGGTCCATCTGCAGCGAGGTCTGGCTTTGCTCGAGGGGTTGCGGACGGTGGCAACGGGGGGTGTATCGTCGCGTGAGATGATCAGGCTCGCATTCGCAGGAGATGATGCCGCTCTCGTTCCGCCAGCCGACCTGACCCTGATCTGGCCCTACGCGTCGGAACTCGGGGAGTTGACTCTGGACAAGGCCGACGGAAGTACGTGGTGGGCGCGGCGCACCGAGGCGGAGCAGGAGCTTCAGCTTGCCGGCAAGCAGCTTGCAAAACACATCAGCCAGCGACGCCGCCGGCGAGCAGCGAAACTCGTGCCACCGGGTTCGATCTACGAGAGGTTTGTTGCGCGTTTTCCCTATTTCACGACGGTAGACCAGTCCAAGGCCATTCGGGACGTCCTGGATGACCTTGCCTCAGGTCACCCTATGGACCGAGTGATTTGCGGTGACGTCGGATTCGGCAAGACCGAGGTGGCTTTGCGGGCGGCGGCTGCCGTTGTGCTGTCCGGGAAGCAGGTGGCGATGGCTGTACCGACGACCGTCTTGGCAAGACAGCATGTCGCGACCTTCCGCAAGCGTTTCGCTCCGTTCGATATCGAGGTCGGAAGCCTGTCTCGCGGCGCGTCAACGTCCGAGGCAAGGGCGGCGAAGGAAGATCTCAAGAGCGGAAGATTGAAAATCGTGGTCGGAACGCAGGCTCTGACCTCGAAGCACGTGAAGTTCGCTGATCTTGGCTTGGTTATTATCGACGAGGAACAGCATTTCGGCGCAGCGGAGAAGGCGAAGCTTTCAGCGCTGACCAAGGGCGTCCATACCCTCTGGATGAGCGCCACGCCGATCCCGCGGACGCTCGCGGCAGGTTTGGCAGGCTTCAGAGATCTCAGCGTTATTGCCTCTCCGCCCGTTCACCGACTTCCGGTCGTCACGAAGATCGCTCCGCTTTCCGACGCTGCAATTGTCGCGGCGCTGTTGCGCGAACAGAGGCGCCATGGGCAAAGCTTCTTGATCTGTCCGCGTATCCAGGATCTGGATCCGATGCTGGCGCGGGTACATTCGATGGCTCCTGATCTCCGCATAGTCTGCCTTCATGGCAAGCTGTCCGCCGACCAAATGGACGACCGGATGATGAGCTTCGTCGAGGGCGCAGCGGACGTCTTGCTGGCAACCAACATTGTCGAAAGCGGTCTCGATATCCCGCGGGCCAACACGATCGTGGTCTGTTGGCCTGAAAGGTTTGGTCTCGCGCAACTCCATCAGCTCAGGGGAAGGGTTGGGCGCGGCGGGATACGTGCGTTTGCGCATTTGCTGACCGATACAGACGCGGAGCGATCCGAGAAGCGGTTGGCGGTGCTCGAGGAGTTCAGCAGACCTGGAGCGGGTTTTGCAATCAGCGCTCGCGATCTCGACCTGAGAGGGGCAGGGGACCTGCTTTCGGAGCGGCAGTCCGGCCATTTGCAGGTGTTCGGACCGGTGCTCTACAGCCACCTTCTCAAATTGGCCTCGGAGAAGGCCGACGACAGGGCTGCCGATCTGTGGGTGCCTGACCTAAACCTTCCGGTCGTCGACATGGTGCCGCCGGGCTACATACAGTCAGAGACGGTTCGTCTGGAAATATACGCTCGCGCTGCCAGGTGCCGAAGTGAGGACGAACTGGAGGATCTCGAGGAGGAAACGCTACGTCGCTTCGGCAAACTGCCGCCGGCAGCCCGCGATTTCTTTGCCGCTGCAAAGCTCAGGATCGACTGCAGGCGACGGGGTATCGTAAGATTGGACGTCGGACGGGAGGCGGTAGCCGCGACTTTCCTGCCGGGACGACTCCGGAAGTCCAGAGCGCGATCGTTGCAACGCGACGGCGATCGCGTTGTCTACACAAGCAAGGATCGCGAGGGGGCGCTGAGAAAGGTCGAGGAGTTTCTCGACGCTCTGGACGAGTGATTGCGGCGTCGGGCAAGCCGCCGCAACGTGCGCACGGGCTGCGAGCCTCTTGCTAAGGCACCCGCCGCGACCATCAGGTCTCGGGGTGATGACAGGCGACACCCCCATCACCATCAGCTCGCCATTCGGGATACACGGTCCTGCATACATCCGACGCGCGAGGGCAACGGGGATGAAAGTGACACCCTGCAGGCGGATTGGCGGCGGATGGAATTTCGCCGATGATACGTGGCAGCGTGCCTCGTATTCCCGGGTCGGGGATTGGCGAAGCATCACGCAGCATACGGGTGTAGGGATGACGTGGTGCGCCGAATACGCGCGCCACCGAACCGTCCTCCACAATACGCCCGAGATACATCACCGCGACGCGCGAGCAGAACCACCGCACGACACCAAGATCGTGACTGACGAACACGAATGTAAGGTCGCGCCGTGCCTGCAGGTCCTTCAGCAGCAGCAGCACCTGAGCCTGAACGGAGACGTCGAGTGCGGAGACCGGCTCGTCGGCAACAATCAGTTCGGGTTCGACGGACAACGCACGAGCAATTCCGATCCGCTGACGCTGCCCCCCGGAAAATTCGTGGGGGTGGCGGTCATAGGCGGACGGCGGCAGGCCAACCTCCTCCAGCAATGCGAGTGCGCGTTCGCGCGCGGCGCGACCGCGGGCAAGACCGTGCACGCCAAGTGGCTCGGTCAGAGCCTCGCCGATCGTGCGTCGCGGATTGAGCGACGAATAGGGGTCCTGGAACACGATCTGCATGCGGCGGCGCAGCCGCTGCAGCATGGATCCATGGGCGCTGGTCACATCGATGTCGGCGAAGCGTACGCGGCCGGCATCCGGCGGAATCAGGCGCAGCACGGCGCGCGCCGCAGTCGACTTGCCGCAGCCGGACTCGCCGACGAGACCGAACGCCTCGCCACGCGCAACTGCGAAGCTGACCCCGTCGACAGCGCGGACTTTCGTTGTGACCGGACGTGGAAAGCCCTTGGTCACCGTGAAATGCTTGGCGAGGTCGCGAACCTCGAGCAGGGCTTGCGACGCGGTCATTGGGCGTTCGCTTTCGGATCGGTCACGTCGCAAAGGCCGTCACCTACGAGGTTCAGTCCTAGCACCAGGACAAGAATGGCCAGTCCCGGCCATATGCACAGCCATGCCGAATCGAGAATGTTCTCAAATCCGTCCCGCATCATGCCGCCCCAGGTCGGCGTCGGCGGCTTGACGCCGAGCCCGATAAAGGACAGCGAGGCCTCGGTGCGAACTGCGGTCGCCATCCAGAGCGTGCCCATGACCAACAGATCGGTGACGATGTTGGGCAGCACATGCACGAGCAGAATGCGTAAGTGCGAGAAGCCGAGGGCACGGCCGGCCTCGATGAAGGCACGTTCCTTGAGCACGAGGACCGGGGCTCGCGCAATGCGCGCGAACGGGGCTATTGCGGTTAGCGCAATGGCAATGATGAGATTGGTGACGCTCGACCCAAGCAGCGCCACCATGATCATGCCGAGGATCAGGCTCGGAAACGACAGGAGAACATCCATCACCTGCATGGTCACGAGATCGAAACGGCCGCCGATATAGCCGCTGATCATGCCGATCGCACCGCCTACGACGATGGCGCCGACGATGGAGAGAAAAGACACCAGTAGCGATACCCGGGCCCCCCAAAGCAGCCGTGACAGCACGTCACGGCCGAACTGGTCGGCGCCGAGCAGATAGTCGGAACCGGGTCCCGCCAGGCGATCGAGAATATTCTGTTCGAGGGGATCGCGAGGAGCAAGCCACGGCGCGAGCAGCGCGCCGATGACGACGATCGCGCAGAGAACGACGCCGGCGAGTGTCGTAGGGTCGCTCAAGAGGCGGCCGGCCATCACACGCCAGGGCGAACGCGGTGCAGAAAGGGCCACATCGGTCATTGCTTGACCCTCGGATCGATGAGGCCATAGCTGATGTCGGTGATCAGGTTCACCACCACGATCAGGAAACAATAGATCACCATCATGCCCTGCAACATGGTGTAGTCGCGCTGGGTCAGCGCACTGACGATCACCTTGCCGAGGCCGGGTCGATTGAAGACGATTTCGGTGAGCACTGAATTGCCGATGAGGATGCCGACATAGAGGCCGACCACGGTGACTACCGGGATCAAGGCGTTGGACAAACCGTGGCGCCAGATGATGACGCGCCGTGGCACGCCTTTCGCGCGCGCGGTGCGGATGTAATCCTCGCCGAGAACCTGCAGCATCGAACTGCGCGTCACGCGGATGACATAGGCCGCCATGACGATGCCGAGGGTCGTCGCGGGCAGGACGAGCTTGTGCAGGCCATCGATCCAGTCGCCCGGCCGCGGATTGCCGATCACTGGAAACAGGTGAAGTTGCAGCGCGAAGACGATCAGGAGAAAAATGCCCGAAACAAAAACGGGAAAAGACAGCCCGAGCAATGACAGCAGGCGCGTGAGTACGTCGATGGGGCCGTTGCGGTGGAGGGCAGCCCAGACGCCGGCGGGAATGCCGATCAGGCAGCCGATCGCCATGGCTGCCAGCGTCAATACGATGGTGTGCGGCAAAGCATCGGCAATCTCGGTCCAGACCGCGCGATGTGTGACCATGCTGGTGCCGAGATCGCCGCGCAAGGCGTGACCGAGGAATTCGAAATATTGCGTGCCGATCCAGCGATCGAGGCCGAGTTCGGCGCGCAAGGCCGCGAGCGTTTCCGGGGTGGCCCGATCGCCCAGGATGGCGATAGCCGGATCGCCGGGGACCACGCGCACCAGAAGAAAGACGAGCGTCAATACCGCGAGCAGCGTCGGTATCGAGGCCAGCAATCTTCGGACGATGAAGCCAATCACCGGGCGATCCCTTAGCTTGGTCGCGTTTACCTCACTTGAAGTGCGTGGCTTCGGTCAAGAGCGGACCGAGCGACAGCGACGCCTTCAACTCGTAGCCGTAGTCGAGGTCGGTGCGATGCGCCCAGATTTGCAAGGCCTCCGCCAGCGGAACGGCGCAGACCGCTGCAACGATCTTCTTCTGGGCCTCCACCCAGAGTGCGACCTGCTTCTCCGTGTCGGTCTCGGTCTTGGCGGCATCGATCTCCTTGTCCGCCACGTCACAGTGGCTGAAATTGGTGACCGCCGTCGGCTTTCCGACGATGCTTGCCGAGTGGAAGAACTGGGTGAGGTAGATGTCCGCCACCGGGAAGCGTGCCGCGGCGTAGTAGACGATCGGACTCAGATCCTTGCGGATCTGTTGGTGGAAGGTGGCGTGATCAACGACCTGGATGTCGAGATTGATGCCGGCCTTGCGCAGCTGCGCCTGCACGACCTGCATGCTGCCCAGCATCTGCGGCAATTGCGTGTGGATGATCTTGATCGTCACGCCATCGGGATAGCCCGCCTCCTTGAGCAGCGCCTTGGCCTTTGCGACGTCGGTATTGACGAGACCAACATCCTTCGAGAATCCGAGATAGCCTGCCGGAATCACACTCTGGCCGGGCCGTGCGGTGTCAGTGCCCTGCCACTTGACGAGTTCCGGCCGGTTGACGGCGTAGGCGATCGCCTGCCGCACGCGGATGTCGTCGAGGGGCTTCGCCGTGATGTTGAGATTGAGATTGGCGAGCTCGCCGGGCTCGAAGATGTCGACGATCGAGTTCGGCAATGTGCGGATGCGGTTGATCCAGGCCTGATCCTGTTTGCCATATATGAGGTCAATCTCGCCGTTCTGGAAGGCAAGGTCGCGAGATGAATCGGAGGGAATGTAGCGATAGCTCACGTGCTCGAGCTTCGGCTTGCCTCTGAAATAACCGTCGAAGGCCGCGAGTTCGAGCGACTGGTTTGGGGTGTCGGAAACGAAGGCGAAGGGGCCTGTGCCGACCGGATTGCGCGTGAAGTCCGCGCCATATTTCTCGACCGCCTTGCGGCTGACGATGTAGCCGCCGGAGTAATTGGTGAGCAACCCGAGCAGGCTCGGCACCTGCCGCGCCAGGACGATGTGGACCGTATCGGGATCCGTTGCTTCGATGGTCTTGAACGCGGCGAAGTCGGCGGAGAAGGCCGAGGTCTTGGCGTCGCCGGCTCTCTTAAGACTGAACACAACGTCATCGGCGGTCAGTTCGCCAAAGTCGCCGTGAAACTTGACGCCGTGGCGAAGGTGGAAAGTCCAGTCGAGCTTGTCGGCACTCGAGTCCCACTTCTCCGCGAGATCTGGTTCGATCTGCGTCGGGTCCATGGTTCCCGGCCTGAAGCGTACGAGTCCGTTGTACATCCAGGCAACCACGGTGCGGTCGATGGTGCTGACTGCACGATGAGGATCGAGCTGGCCGACGTCCTGTGCGGCCATGCCGACTTTCAGATCGCTCTTCGGCGCCGCCGAAGCGGGCGCTGCAATGAAGATAGCGGCTGCAAGTGCCGCGCTAAGCGTAATGCGAGGCGTCATGTCTATGTCCCTGGTGGTTGAACAATCCGGACTCTGCGAAACGATCGATACGGAACGGCTCGAGCGGGACATCCGTGTGTCCGTCGAGGACCAGCTCACTCATGATGGCTCCGATGGCCGGGCCAAGCTGGAAGCCGTGACCGGAGAATCCGAATGCATGAAACAGGCCAGGCGTCGTGCGGCTCGGCCCGATGACCGGAATATCGTCCGGCGTTTCGCCGTCGATGCCGGTCCAGCTGCGGATCACTTGTGTGCCGGCGAGCTGCGGCACGAGCTGCAGTGCCTTTGCCATCACCGCGGAGCTTGCCTCGGGGGATGGTCGCGACGAGGGAACATCCGGATCGGAGTGTCCGCGACCGCCGCCCAAGATCACGTTCCCCCGCCGGATCTGACGGAGATAGACGTCGCCACCGACGACGCCCAGATTGGGTGCAATGAAGTAGGGCAGGGGCTCGGTCACGAGCATGTTCGGGTTGAGCGGCGAAACCGGAACCTGCTCGCCGAATGCCGCGGCAACCGCGCCTCCCCAATAGCCGGCTGTGTTGACGAGATACCGGGCACGAAATTCTTGCTCGCCCGACGTCACGATGAACTGAGCGCCGTCGTGCGCCAGCTTGCTGACCGACGTGAATTGACGGATATCGGCACCTGCATCGCGCGCGGTCCGTGCGAGAGCCGGGCTCAACAGACGGGGGTTGGCGGCGCCGTCGTCGGGCGCGAACGAGCCAGCCACGACATCGGGGCCGAGCCAAGGATACTGCTGATGGATGGCGTTGCCACCGATCATGATCAATGGGAGTCCGTTGGCTTTGGCAACGTCGAGATAGGCGATGAGCTCGGCTTCCTCAGCCTGGTTGCGCGCAAGCTTGAGATGACCAGTGACCTCGAACTCGCAGTCGGTGCCGATGAGTTCCGGAAGCCGTGCCCAGATTTCGCGAGAACGGCGCGCGAGCGGCAATTCGGCCGGATGCCGGCCCTGCTGGCGTACGCCGCCGTAATTGACGCCGCTGGCTTGCCCGCCGACCTGGCCGCGTTCGAGCAGAATGCAGCGCACGCCGCGCTTTGCAAGATGCAGGGCCGTGGAGCAGCCGGCGCCGCCGCCGCCCACGATCAACACGTCGGTGGACGTCGCGCTCATGCGGCCTCCGCGGGAAGAATGGGGATCGGCTTCACGGGCGGCTGTCCGCGCAGGCGGCCGACCTGCTCAACCGGGCAGGACATCGTGGCCGCCAGCACCTCGGCCGCGGCCGCGCCGCAGACGCGCCCCTGGCAGCGTCCCATGCCGACGCGGGTGAGGGCCTTGGCCCGATTGACTTCCGACGGCGGAAGCGTCGCGAGGGCTTCGTTCGCGGCTGCGCGCAATTCGCCCGCCGTGATCACTTCGCAGCGGCAAAGGATCGTATCGTCGGCCATGGCTGCGGCAAGCTTTGCTGGAAATGGAAATGCGCGCTCCAACGCGGCGCGGAAGGTTTCACCTTCTGCCAGCGTCGTATCGAGGCGTGCGACTGCGCGCGCATCGACCGCCATACCGCGTGCCGCCAGTACGGCCCAGGCGGCTCGCGCACCGGCCGCCTCGGCAAGATCGGCGCCGCGAATGCCGCTGCCGTCGCCGGCAAGGAACACGCCTTCGACGGATGTTCGCCCGCTCCGGTCCTTGCGAGGCTGCCAGTTGTGCTGCACGGGATCGAAGTCGAACGGCACGCCGGCGAGATCGGCAAGCTGCGCCTCCGGCTTCAGCCCAAAGCCGAGTCCGACGGCGTCGACTGGCGCCCCGTGCTTGCCGCCGTGCGCGTCGCGCCAGCTCACCGATTCGACCCGACCGTCGCCCTCGATCGCGAGCGGTGTTGCGCCCTCGATGACGGGGATGTCGTGCGCCCGCAACCAGGCGCTGTAGTAAAGGCCTTTGGCAAAAGTTGCGCCGCCGCGCATCAGCCCGAACGCCTGTCTCGCCTTCGTGGCGAACGGTGTCGTGTCGAGCACGGCCGCAATTTGCGCGCCGGCCCGGGCATATTGATAGGCGACGAGATAAAGCAGGGGCCCAGTCCCGAGAAAGGCAACGCGCGCGCCGATGGCGCAGCCCTGCGCCTTCAGTGAAATCTGCGATCCCCCCAGGGTGAATACCCCCGGCAGTGTCCAACCTGGGAGCGGGATCACCCGATCCATCGCACCAGTGCAAAGGACCGTCTGCACGAACGGCACAGCACTCGCCTTTCCGTCGCAGATCGTGTCGATCACGCCGGAACGCAAATTCCATGCGAGTGTTCGTGGCCGAAAATCGATCGAGGACCGCAACTGGTCGAAGGTGTCGTGTATGGCCTGTGCCTTCGCAGCCTCGAAGCCGTAGAGGGCACGCTTGGTGCGGTGGAACCCGGCGGGCTGGCGCTGATAGATGCGCCCGCCGTTCTCCGGCGCTTCGTCGATCACGATTGGACACAGGCCTGCGCCGACAAGAACCTCTGCCGCGCGCGTGCCGGCCGGACCGGCGCCGACGATGACGATGCTCATGGCTGCACCATCCTGCGGGATACGCGCATGCCTTCGGCAATTGGGGTAGTGCAGGCGCGCACGCGGCCGCCTCCCTCGACGTTCACCCAACAATCCTGGCACGCCCCCATCAGGCAAAAGCCCGCACGCAGACCATCGCCGAATTCGCTGGCGCGCAGGTAGCCTTCTTGTGCGAGAATGGCCGTGAGCAGGGTGTCACCCTCGAGCGCGGCCACAGGCGCGCCGTCGAGCATGAATGACACCGCGGCCCGATCGGTCTCCGCCAGGCGTTGCAATCTCATAGCATGTCCTCCAGCCGGCAATTGACCAGCAGCTCGGCGATGGTCGCGGTATTGGGCAGTCGCAGGACCGTCGCGATCAGTTCGGCGATGTCGCGCGGATCGCTCATTTTCTCGCGCGGCCATTTGGTAACATGCGCGGTCATGTCGGTCGCAACGAAGCTCGGGCAGATCGCAGTCGCGCGGATGCCGTGGTCCCAGCCGTATTGCCGTACGGCGTGGGTCAGCGCGATGAGCGCAAACTTGCTCATGGCGTAACCGGCATTGGGATTGCGGACGCGCTTGCCCGACATCGAGGCGACGTTGATCACGCGTCCTTCGCCGCTCTTGGCGAGGTGCGGCAGCGCGAGGCGCATGAGCCGCATCGGAGCCTTGACGTTGATCAGCATCATGGCGTCGAGCGCCGTTTCGTCTGGATCAGTCAGATTGGCGTCCGGATTGATTCCAGCAGCGTTGATGAGGCCGTCGAGACGCCCGAAGCGCTCGATCGTCGCCGCAACCCATGCTTCCGCCGAGGCCAGCGACTCCGCGTCGTAGCGCTGCAGCATGAGCCGGTCGGATCCGACCAGTCCGCGCGTATCGCGCACGCCGGCCGAGACGTGATGGCCGCCCGCGACCAGGCGCTCCACCACGGCGCGGCCGATCCCGCGCGAAGCGCCGGAGACCATCACAACACGACCGGTCGCCTCAAGCACGGGCAAGCTCCCTGGCAAAGGCGTTGGTTGCGATGTGACACCGGGCGAGATGCCGTGGGGCAGCGGCGGCCAGAACTTGCGGCGTCTCGCAGCCTTCGCGGCGCAACGGGCAGCGCGGCGCGAAGCGGCACCCCTTCGGCATGTCGGTGAGGGGCGGCACGCGGCCTGGAATGGCGGCGAGCGTCTGCTCCGCGCGATCCATGCGCGGAATCGCCGAGAACAGCGCGCGCGTATAGGGATGGGCGGGCATTGCGAAGATGTCGCGCACGGGCGCCTCTTCGACAATCTGGCCCGCATACATGACCGCAACGCGATCGGCGATCTGGGCAACGACGCCAAGATTATGGGTGATGAACAGCATGGCCATGCCGTGCCGCGACTTCAGATCGGCGAGCAACCCGAGCACCTGTGCCTGTATGGTGACGTCAAGCGCGGTTGTCGGTTCGTCGGCGAGCAGCAGCGTTGGCTCGCACGCGAGCGCCATTGCGATCATCACGCGCTGGCGCATGCCGCCCGAGAACTGATGCGGATAATCGTGGAAACGCTGCTTGGCGGACGGAATTTTCACCTCTTCGAGAACCGCGAGCGCCTTCGCCTCGGCCTCTGCCCGCGGCAGGCTGCGATGGACGCGCAACGCCTCGGCAACCTGCGACCCGATGCTCATCACCGGATTGAGGCTCGTCATCGGCTCCTGAAAGATCATCGCCATGCGATTGCCGCGCAGAGCCTCGAACTTTGCCTCATCAAGAGTTCGCAGATCGACACCGTCGAGCAGGATGCGGCCCGCCGGCACGCGACCATGCGGTTGCGGCACGAGACCCATTATAGAGAGGGAAGTGACCGATTTTCCGCAGCCGGACTCGCCGACCAGGGCCAGCGTCTCGTTGCGGTCGAGCGCGAAGGACACGCCATCGACGGCCGCATACCATTCGGCACGAATGCGGAATTCGGTCCGAAGATCTTCGACACGCAAGACCGGTTCGCGCATGGAGCAGGACTGCCAGAGCGAGGGCGCTACTCACCCATTCAGGTCTTTGATCTGCGGTATGTCAATGCCATATTCCAATATATGCAAGGGTCTGACGGACTGTTCCGGTATGTATAATTCGAGGGCGACAATAGAGAGAGTATTTTCGTCTGATGGATGATCCGTCCAGCGTTGGTCCTTCCGGAAGTCTGCCGCGCGCCGTCGCCTTGCTGCGTGCGCTGGCCGCGTGCGGCAGCGACGGGATGCGGTTGACGAATGCGGCCGAGACGGCTGGACTGACGCCAGCCTCGGCGCACAGATTGCTTCGCATGCTGATCGACGAGGGCTTGGTCGTGCAGGATGCCCGCAGCAAGCATTATCGATTGAGCATCGAGTTTTTTGCGCTTGCCGCCCGGGCCGGAAACCCCGGCAATCTGCGCGAGGTTTGCCGGCCGGCCCTATTGCGGCTGTCGGCGGCCTTGGGCGATACGGTCTTTCTTCTGGTGCGCAGCGGATATGATGCAGTCTGCCTCGATCGCTGCGAAGGACCGGTGCCGATCCGCTCTTTCACCGGCGATATCGGCGGCAAGGTGATCCTTGGGGTCGGGCAGGGCAGCATGGCCATCCTCGCTCACCTGCCTGAGGCGGAGCGTGAGGAGGTGATACGTTTCAACCTGCCGCGCCTTCTCAATTTCGGCCTGTTCGACGAGGTGTTCTTCCGCAATGAGATCGAGCGAGTGCGGGAGAGCGGTTACGCCGCGCGCGGCACCGGGCTTCTGCCGGGCATGGCCGGTGTTGCTGTTGCGATCCTTGATCGCGAGCGACAGCCGCTTGCCGCGATCAGTATTGGCAGCACAATCGAGCGGCTCAATTCGGAGCGTTTGCCGACTGTGGTCCAGGTGCTCAGGCGCGAGGCCGAGGCACTGGCACAGAAGATCAACCCGTTCGATACCGCCTTGCGGAGACCCGGGCAATATGCCGGTTCGTATTGAGATGTCCCATGTGCACCAACTCCGCCGCGAGCTCAACTGACTGCCAACGGTGTTGCCGTCCGCGGTTGCGGGAAATCGTGCGGACCGATCAATACATAGACGGGGAGGTGAAGAGGGGGGACGCCTTCGGACCTTACCGGGTCGCGAGGTGAATGCCAGCGAGCATGCAGCGCACGGAGCCGCCGGCGAGTTCGATCGTCGGCACGTCGATCGGAAGCAGCGTGATATGGCGTTCAAGGGCGGCGATCTGGTCCTTCCGCAGGGCCTTCAGGGCACGTGATGAGAGGGCCAGGATCCTGCCAGTCTTGCTCTGGAGCTCGATCGCATTTCCCGCGAATTCGTTGAGTTGATCGTGACTGAGGTCGAGGACGACGCGACCCGTGTTCGCCAGCCTCTCCGCAACCTCGGCGCGCCTCGCCGTGTCGCGAATGGTGGCAAGCCCGATCAGGCAAACGTCGGTCCCAATGCACATCAATACGTTCGTGTGGTAGATGGCTCGACCGGCCTTATCAACGGCGTCGAATATCATCGGCTCAAAATTGAAGTGGGTGCAGAAGCGTTCAAGCGCGACTTCGTTGGTGCGGTTCGACCGCGCGGCATAGGCGACACGCTCGATGTGATCGAGCACCATGGCACCGGTCCCTTCAAGATAGACGCAGTCCTGCTCGAGGCCGGAATAGTCGATCACATCCTGGACGCGGTAGCGATGCTTGAGCATGTCGATGATGTCGTGTCGTCGCTCGTTGCGCCGGGTCGGCGAGAACATTGGATAGAGCGCAACGTGACCGCCGGCATGAGTTGAGAACCAGTTGTTGGGGAAGACGGA
Organism: Bradyrhizobium sp. UFLA05-109; assembly: GCF_054185165.1. Classification (NCBI taxonomy): domain Bacteria; kingdom Pseudomonadati; phylum Pseudomonadota; class Alphaproteobacteria; order Hyphomicrobiales; family Nitrobacteraceae; genus Bradyrhizobium; species Bradyrhizobium sp. UFLA05-109. The sequence goes on from NZ_JBBIAR010000001.1 coordinate 100,909, forward strand.
ATCCGGGCTCGCGATGCCCTCATCCTCAAACAGATGGACAGTTATCCCGGAGGATTCCAGCCGCTGTGCGGCATTGGTGACCTCGTGATAGGCGGCTGCGGCAGTTGCTGCATGTGCGCGCCCGGTATCGCCGGCCTGGAACGCGTTGTCAGCCGCCGTTGCCGGATTCGGACTGAATTGATGTGGACGGATCATGACCACGCTCGCGGGGGCCTGCGCGGAGGGCTTTTGCATCATTACTGCACTCCGAGGCTGGCGTATATCGGCGCCCTTCGCTCGCACAACAAACCGAAGAGATCGCGTGGATCGACCGGTTCGGCGAGCAGATCGATGTCGTCATAAAAATCTGTTCCGTCGACGAGGTCGTCCAGGAAGCGTAGCGCGGAGAAATCCTCGGTCGCAAATCCCACCGAATCGAAAATGGTGATCTGCTCGCGCGAGCTTCGTCCGCGCACGTCGCCCGCGATCACCCGCCATAGCTCGGTGACCGGAAAGTCCGAGGCCATCTGCTGGATTTCGCCCTCTATTCGCGTTTGCTCGGGAAACTCGACGAAGACGTCACCGCGCAGCAGGATTTCTCGCTGCAGTTCCGTCTTTCCGGGACAATCGCCCCCGACCGCGTTGATATGGATTCCGCTGCCAACCATGTTGTCGGAGAGGACGGTGGCCCTGAGTTTATCGGCGGTCACAGTCGTGATGATGTCCGCGCCACGGACCGCGTCGTGCACGCTTCGGGCGGCTTCAATTTCGAAGCCGAAAGATGCGAGATTGGCGATGAACTTTCTCGTTGCCGCGGCCTCGATGTCGTAGACGCGAAGGTGGCGCATGCCGAGCAACGATTTGAAGGCCAGTGCCTGAAACTCTGACTGCGCCCCCAGCCCGATAATGGCCATTGTTCGGGAGTCGGCACGGGCGAGATATTTGGCGGCGAGCGCCGAGGTGGCTGCCGTTCGTAGTGCCGTCGTGATGGTCATTTCGGCAAGCAATCGGGGATAGCCGGTATCGACATCAGACAGGAAGCCGAACGCCGTCACCGTCTGAAGTCCGGCCCGCGTGTTCTTGGGATGACCATTGACATATTTGACACCGTAGAGACTGCCGTCGCTGGTTGGCATCAGCTCGATGACGCCGTCGCGCGAATGGCTGGCCAGGCGCGGCGTCTTCTCGAAGGCAGTCCAGCGGCGGAAGTCCTCTTCGATATAGGACGAAAGACCGACCAGGTACGGCTCGACGCCGATTGAGCGCACCAGCCGCAACATGTTCTCCACCCCGACGAATCGGACCATCTTCTGCTCCTTTTGCTGGGAGCAGTGTTAATTTTTGCAATTTGCATAGAAAATGGGAATATATAGCAATTTTGTATGCTAAATTGCCCATTATGTAGGATCATGGAAAGCAATTTGCACAATGCACATCCTTGATGATCTGGACCATCGCTTGGTCGCTGCCCTCCGGGAGGATGGACGAGCTCCGATCTCGAAGCTTGCGACCATTCTCGGCGTGTCGCGCGCCACGGTGCAGAGCCGGCTCGACCGACTTCTGGAATCCGGCGCGGTGCTGGGCTTCACCCTGCGGGTCCGGCAGGACTACGACTCAAACACGATCCGAGCGATCATGATGATCGAAGTCGCGGGCCGCTCTACGACCGCGGTGATCAAGCGGCTTCGCGGCCTTCCGGAACTTCACGCGCTTCACACCACCAATGGTGGTTGGGATCTGATTGCGGAAATCCGCGCGTCCGGGCTCAGCGACTTCGATCGTGTGTTGGGCAAGGTGCGCACGATCGATGGAATCTTGAATACCGAGACCAGCATTATGCTGAGCTCAATCTGAGAAGACTGCTCGCGTCACCGGGATGCCCGGCAAACCATTGAAATCGCAGCAAGTGCGACCGCCTTCCGGGCGCACGAGCCGCGAAAAATCAAGTCTTGAGTAAGGGGCAGAGCTGCTCAGCCATATTCCTCGCCGATGCCGTATTCCCGGTAGATCTCGAGTGGATCGGTTTCGGGGAACAGGCGGCATTTTGCCTGGGCGAGGTGCAGGCTGACGGCCGCCGGCTCCTTGCCGCTGGCGAGCATCTTCCGGATGTCGTCCATATGTGCGCGCGGCTGGTGCTTTGGCGCGAGCTGCTCCAGCGCGACCAGCGCGGTTGCCAGCGCCTCGGTGAGCACCCAATCGTCGTGGCCCGTGATTCCCTTCTTCGGCATCGGCAGACCCCACATCGGCAAGTCTGGTGGCAACGCAGTGTAACGCGACTTCCGCTGAATCTCCATTGAGCCGATGCGGCCGCCGCCGTCCACGCGGCGTCGCGGCAAGCCGCCTGCGCTCTCTTGCATTATGGCCAAGCGTAGCTAAAAGGCGCACGCGCGCATCAGCCACCCGGTCGATTCCCGGCCTGCGCCGCGCAGGCACTCTTATCTTTGCTGCAACAATGTTGGCGTAGACCAGCACCCACAGCATTCCAGGCCGGCCTTTCCGGCTTGCGTCCAATATCTCCGCAATTCGCAACGTCGCACGGTCGCGCCGCCCTTCGCTGGAGCCAGCATGGTCTTTTTAAGCTTCGTCTACCGCTTCGTGACCAACTTCGCGTTCCTGGCGATGGTCTATTTCAGCCTGAACTTCATGGAGAAGTATCCGAACCGCGCGATACTCGCGATTCTCGTGCTGGTCTATTCCGGCATGCGCGCGGCCTCGACGCTGCGCGCCTTCTATTTTTACCAGAAGATCGAGAAGCTGGAAGGCGAGACGCGGCGCCTGCAGGCGCCGATCAATGACGGCAGCGGCGGAACCAATGCCCGCAAGCAGATCGTGACCGATGTGGCGCGGTTGCGCCGCGACGGCGAGCTCAAGTCCTATATGGACCTGTTCTTCCTGGCGCTGATCGTGCTGCTATGCGTCGCTGCCATCGTGCGGCAGTAGACGGCTTGTAAGGATTTTACTGCTGCCGCTTCTTCAGGCTCGCGAGCTTGGTCGGGCGTGCCGCGCTTGCGTTGGCGTTTTGCGCCATGTGCTTGGCCGTGGTGCGTGCGGCCGGCGCGCGTCGGCCACCATGGGCGGCGACCGCCGCTGCCCGGCCGCGGCCCTTTGCGTTCCTCGATGAGATCGCATCGGCCGCGCTGGCCCGCGCCAGCGTCGTCGCGACGTGGCGCGCCGCCGTCGCGGCGAAGAGCACTTCGAGCGAGCCTTCCTTGATCTCGAAAAGGTCCCGGCTCGGAACCGGCAGGTTCTCCGCGCCGGCCTTCGCGACGCCCCAGTGCGACGAGGCCACCCGGCGCGGCAGCTCGGCATTCAGATCCGACAGCAGTGGGGCCGGCAGCGTTTCGCTCCGCGTGAAGACGAAGTTCGGAATCCTCGGCCAGCGCACCGCGGCCACATTCTCGCTCGCAGGATGCAGCAGCCATTCGACCGGCTCGGTCGGCGTCGCCGGCCGATCGGCAGTCGCCGGCACCACATGCACGATGCGATAGCCGCGTGCCTTGAGGTCCTGGATGATCTTCGGCAGCGCCGCCACCGTGCGCGGCTGGATGTCGTGCAGGAGCAGAATGCCCTTGCCCTTGGCCTCCAGCCGCTGGATCGCGAGCTGATGGACGCGCTCGGGCGAGACGTGCCGCCAGTCGTCGGCCGGGAAATCGGCGCTCCAGACCTGGATGCCGCGCGAGATGAGATAGTTCTCGACGGCATCAGCGCGCAGCAGCCCGGGAATCCGGAAGAACGGCGCCAGCGCCGACGGATCGGTCATCGCCGCCGTGGTCCACTGGATGCCGCCTTCGATCTCGGCCTGCGCCTTCTCGATCGGCATCTTCTCGAAGGTCAGGGGATGGGTGAGGCTGTGCGTGCCGACGGTGTGGCCGGCCGCGACCAGCTTGCGCACGCCCTCGGGGTTCGCCTTGGCCTGATTGCCGATGGTGAAGAAGGTCGCCTTGATGCACTCATTGGCCAGGATCTGAAGCACCTGGTTCGAGTATTTCGGCAGCGGTCCGTCATCGAAGGTCAGGACCACCTCGTGATCCCTCAGCGGCAGCGTTTCCCGGTACTGCATTGTGCCGATCCGCGGATGCTCGCGGGGGTCGACCACGATCGTGCGCGAGGTGCCGAGCGCGTCGGGATGGCCGGGACAGTCGGCCGCGAGCGCGGCGGCAGGGCCGGCCGTCAAAAATCCGAGGCAGACGATCCAGGACCGTGTTCGGTAGGAAACTCTACGACCGATCATTGCTCTCCGTTTGCCCTCGTACGCGATCCGCGACCGAACATCCATGCGACGCCCGAACCTTGGTCGAAGCCCGGCCGAAATGGTTCAGGCGCGGGTCCCTGGTCGAATTTGCATGGCCTAGCATGAACGGAAGCTTAATTGCCTCGCGATCACGCCATTTTGGGCCGCCGTGACATTCCGGCATCAATGCGCATTGGCGTTCTTTTCCGTCGCCGCCGGGACAATGTGAACGACGTGGTAGGCGTTGTCGTGCAGGTACCGCAGGAAGGCCGGCATCATGGCCGCGGTTCGCGCCTGCGCGTCGTGAAACAGGATGATTCCCTTCTTGGCGGCCTCGAGCCGCTCCGTGACCTTCTTCAGCTCCTGCTCTGGGGTGATGTCGTCCCAGTCGTTCGCCCAAAGGTCTGCTCCAAACACGGCGATGCCGCGCGACTGGAGCAGATCGAGCGTCGCCGGCGTGGAATCGAAATAGGGGAAGCGGAAGAACGGCGTCGACGGCGTGCTGGTCGCCACGCCATTGAGTGCCTTCTCGTCGGCTTCGATCCCGCGGTCGATGTTCTCCTTTGCCTTTTCGAAGGAGATTTTCGATGCCATTGGATGCGACCAGGTGTGATGCGCCACCGTGTGACCTTCGGCAGCGATCCGCTTCACCAGTGCCGGGGATTCCGCTGACGACTGGCCGACCAGGAAGAAGGTGGCGCGCACGCATTCATGAGCGAGTGCCGCCAGCACCTTTTGAGTGTGCGGGGGCCGGGGCCCGTCATCGAAGGTCAGCACGACCTCGTGATCGGCGAGCGGCAGGGTCTGCGGAAAGCTCTTCAGCCCGACCCGCGGATAGGCCTTGGCATCGACGCTGAGCACGCGCGCGGTGCCGAGCGCATCCTGGCGTGGGCAGTCGGCCGCGTCCGCCGCCGTGGTGCCGGCAAGCACAGCCGCCGCGACGGCGACCGACAGGGGCCATTGGTGCAGACGCATCTTTCTCATTGCGCTCGATATTGCCTTGTGACTATTGCCTGAACTCCAGCTCAGACCAATTGATCCATCCTGTCAAACGGCGAGGCGCGCCTTGGACGAACATATGGACGTTGCCGAGGCCGCCGGGGCCTCGGTCCTCGAGCACGTTCCCATGCGTAACGAAGATGGCGAAATTCGTCACGAATTCGTCGCGGAGATCGCACGGGCCATCGAAGCCTCCGACAGCACCCAGTTGCGGGCCATCGTCGCGGAACTGCATGAGGCGGACCTCGGCGACCTCATTGGCGCGCTGGAGCCGGACGACCGCGTCCGGCTGGTCGAGCTGACGGGGCGCGATTTCGACTTCTCGGCCCTGAACGAGGTCGACGAGGCCGTGCGCGAGGAGATCCTCGAGGAACTGCCCCCGGAAACGGTCGCCGAGGGTGTCCGCGAGCTCGAATCCGACGACGCCGTCGAGCTGCTCGAGACCCTCGATGAGGCGGATCAGGAGGAGATTCTCGAGAAACTGCCACTGCCCGAGCGCGTCGCGCTCGAACGCAGCCTGCTTTATCCGGAAAACTCAGCCGGAAGGCGGATGCAGACCGAGTTCATCGCGGTGCCCCAGGATTTCACCGTGGGCCAGGCGATCGACTACATGCGCGAGACGCCCGATCTGCCGGACCGCTTCTACGAGATCTACGTCGTCGACAAGGACCAGCACTGGCAGGGCGCCGTTCCGCTCGACGTGCTGTTGCGCGCTCGCCGCCCGGTGCCGCTCGCGGATCTCTGCGACGAGGATCGCCGCCGCGTCTCCGTCCTGGAGGACCAGGAGGAGGTGGCGCGCATGTTCGGCAAGTACAATCTGGTTGCTGCTCCCGTCGTCGATACCCAGGATCGCCTGGTCGGCGTCGTCACCGTCGACGACGTCGTCGACGTCATCGAGGAGGAGGCGGACGAGGACCTGAAGGCGCTCGGCGGCGTCACCAGCGACGAAGAACTGTCCGACAGCGTGCTGACCATTGCGCGCGCCCGCTTCAACTGGCTCCTGGTCAATCTCGCCACCGCGTTCCTGGCGTCTTCCGTGCTCGGCCTGTTCGAGGGGCAGCTCGAGAAAATGGTGGCGCTCGCCGTGCTGGCGCCGATCGTGGCCAGCCAGGGCGGCAACGCCGCGACCCAGACCATGACGGTCGCGGTGCGGGCGCTCGCCACCCGCGAACTCGGCTCTTCCAACGCCTGGCGCGTGGTGATGCGCGAGACCTTCGTCGGCCTCGTCAACGGCCTCGCCTTTGCGGTGATCACCGGCATTGCCGCGGTGGCCTGGTTCAAGATCCCGGGCCTCGGCATCGTCATCGGCCTTGCGATCATCTGCAACCTCGTCGCCGGCGCGCTCGGCGGCATTCTGATCCCCATGGGGCTCGAACGGGTGCGGGCCGATCCCGCGGTCGCCTCCGGCACCTTCGTCACGACGGTGACCGATGTCGTCGGCTTCTTCTCCTTCCTCGGCATTGCGAGCTTGTGGTTCGGGCTGAAATAGGCGTGGGAGTTCGTAGCCCGGATGGAGCGAAGCGTAATCCGGGTTTTTGCCCCAAGTGACAGCCGGTCCCGGATTGCGCTTAGCTCCATCCGGGCTACCGGCGACTATCATTAATCCGAACTTAAGCCACCTCGATCATGATCGCTCCGCTTGGGGATGAACATGCGGTTGCGGCTGAAAGCGGACGGACGGATCGTCGAGTTGCGGGACGGGCAGGAGCTTCCGCTGCAAGACGCGGCTGCGCCGAGCGAAGCCCGCCCGCTTGAAGTGCGCGACCTGCGCCGTCGCGCCTGTCTCACCCAGATGGAGTTCGCCGCAAAACTCGGCGTGCCCGTCGAGACCATCCGCAACTGGGAGCAGGGCAAGCGCGCGCCGCGCGGACCTGCGCGGGCGCTGCTCGCGGTGATCGCGCATGCGCCCGACACGGTCTTCCGGGCGCTCGCCAAGGCCTGACGATAAGGCTCATCCGGCCAATCCGGATATCGCCAGCCGCCTCGGTTGGCAGCCGCGGGCTCGGGGTCCATAATGCAACCGGGGGCGAGCGAGGAGAGGATTCCTCATGCTGTTCGTCGAGGCCAATGGTGCAAGCATTCCGGCTCTCGGGCTCGGGACCTGGGAGCTGAGCGGCCGGACCTGCGCGCGCGTGGTGGAGCAGGCGCTGCGGCTTGGCTACCGCCATATCGACACGGCGCAGGTCTACGACAATGAGCGCGAGGTCGGCGACGGTGTTCGCGCCTCCGGCGTGCGCCGCGACGACGTGTTCATCACCACGAAGGTCTGGACCAATCATTTCGCCCCCAACGATCTCGAGCGCTCTGTCAAGGAAAGCCTGGTCAGGCTTCGGCTGCCGTCGGTCGATCTGTTGCTGCTGCACTGGCCCAATCCGCACGTGCCGCTTGTCGAGACGCTCGGCGCGCTGGCGCATGCCAAGCGGCTCGGGCTGACGCGGCATATCGGCGTCTCCAACTTCACGGTGGCGCTGATCGAGGAAGCGATCGCTGCGTGTCCGGAGCCGCTGGTCTGCGACCAGGTCGAGTTTCATCCGTATCTGGATCAGAGCAAGGTGAGGGCGGCCTGCGACCAGCACGGTCTTGCAGTCGTCGCCTACAGCCCGATCGCCAGGGGGCGCATCAAGAACGACGAGACCATGGCCGGGATCGGCCGAGCCCATCGCAAGACAGCCGCGCAAATCTGCCTGCGCTGGCTGGTACAGCAGAACGTCGTCGCCATCCCGCGCACTTCGCGCGTCGAACGTCTGTCGGAAAACATCGAGATCTTCGACTTCGAATTGTCGCCCGACGAGATGAGCCAGATTGCCGCGCTCGCTCATCCCAAGGGCCGGCTGACCGATTTCGGCTTCGCGCCGAAATGGGATTGAGGCGCCGCATTCATATGCTAGGACCGTGGATAGCAACCGAAGTTGGGCCATGGATTGGCGGCGGATCATACGGACGGACCTCGCGGCGTCGGCCGTCGTGCACCTGACGCTGGTCGCGCTGATCGTCCTGATCAGCGAGGTGCATCCGTTCCATCCCCCGCCGAGCGACACGGTCGCCGTCGACATCGTGACGCCGGAGGAACTGAAGCAGAAGGAGCCGGAACCGACGCCGTCGCCGCAACTATCGTTGCCCGAGCTCACCGCAAAGGACAAGGCGGAAGCGCCTGCGCCGCCACCGCCTCCGCCGCCGCAACCAGCACAGCAGCCATCGCCGCTGCCGACGCCACAGGCTTCACCGCAGCCGCAGCCTTCGCCCACGCCGATCAAGCGCGAGGCCAAAGCTCAACCGCAGCCTCAGCCTCAGCCTCAGCCTCAGCCGGAACCTGCGCCGCAGGCCCCGAGCTACAAGCAGCCGGAGCCCGACGTCACCCTCAAATACGGCGTGATGCTGGGCTTGCCCGCCGAGCTGCCGCCCCTGTCGAAAGACGCCGCCAAGGAGAGCGACTCTGGCGGTGGCGCCGCGACCACCGAGGCGGCCAAGCTTCCGGCCAACGTTATCGCCGAATTCCGCCGTCACCTGCGAAGCTGCGCCAAGCTGCCTGACACGATCGCGCCGTCCGACAACATCCACATCAAGATGCGCACCTTCATGACGACCGACGGCCAGCTCGCCACCGTCCCTGCACTGATCGAGGCCAGCGCATCGCCCGCCAAGGGCCTCGCCCTGATGCAGGCCGCCAAGGCCGCGCTCCAGGCCTGCCAGCCCTACACCATGCTGCCGGCCGACAAGTACGAGGAGTGGAAGGTGCTGGATCTGACGTTTACGCCGAAGGATTTCGGGGCGTCGTAGGTTCCGTCATCGCGGGTGAAGTCGGTAAATCTAATTTCGTTTTATCGAAATCAACCCCATGCAAAGTAGGGATTGACCGCCGCGTCGACCGGCAACACAAGATCTTGTGGCCTCGAAGGTCGAACGCGAGTCGGTTAAATGCACTGGTTTAGCGCTTCTCAATCTGACCTATGGCCTTCTCGGCCGCCGTTCGCACGCTTTCATCGAGATCGCTTTCCAGGAGTTGTCGCAATACTGGAATGGCGTGTTGTGCTGGCCGACCTATAGAGCCGAGCCACCTAGCAGAACTCTCTCGAATTCCCGCATCCTGGTTTTCAAGCCCTCTCAGTAGATCGTCAATCGCGCTCGCGCTGGCGCCATCGATTGTGTGGGCATAAGCCACAATGCCGGATATTCCTTCAAGTCTCATAGGAGGCCAGTAGCCATTCTCCGCAAGGAGCACTTCTGGATCTTCAGTAGAGCGCATAAACAATTTATACCGTCGCCCAGGCACAAGGTCATGTTCAATTCCCGACCCGTGCTTCTGGGGGCAGACTTTTGGATTTCCACGGCCGTGTACTCTCAGGTCCTTATACGCAGCTACATTCGGTCCTTCGGATATCTCCCCCTTGAATACTGCATCGACTCGAATATCGTAACGATGGTCACCCCCTCTGAAGCTATGGCCAGCGGCCGGCTTGGCCAGAACAACCGCCTCGACGACTATCGACGCTTGTGCTTTCAACTCCTCGCCGGATAGCCGGGAAATCACGCACGCCCTGGTAGGGCTTGTTGCGGAAATCGTAAAAACAATCAGGACATGTAACAGCTTTAGACGCATGTTGGTGCCTAAGAACGTCTCCATCTCGCAACCACAACCGTAGCGAAACGGGAAACTACGTTGACAGCGCTGGTCACTGTGATCGCGTAGTTGTAATTGCACAGCGTTTTGAGCGAAGCCCGCGACCGGACTCGATTTGTCGGTGGAGCGTCAGGAAAGCCCGTCGGCCGTCAGTTCAACGGAATGCGTTCGACATCGTCACCATCATGTTATACCGCTGGATGACGCCGTTGTAGTCCATCGAGTACGTCATGTTGTCGGCGTGGCCCTTGGCGATGTTGTCGCGCATCTCGCGCAATTTGCCGAGAATATCTCGCGGAGCCGAATCGATCGAGGTGGATTTTCCGGATTCGCGGATCGCCGTATCGAAGTCACGCACGGCGTTGCCGAAAGCCGCAAGCGCCGCATCGAACTGCTGGAGGTCTGCGCCGCCCTTCGGGTTCGAAGGCATCAGGTCGACCGCCTTCTTCGCCAGTGTCATGGTGTTGAGTACGTGCCAGCGCACGCTTTTGCCTTCGGCCTTTTCGATCTTCGCCAGTTGCTGACGGTCGAGCATGTCCTTGAATTGGTTTTGCAGTGCCTCGGTCGCGGCGCGCGCAGCGAGAAACGCCGTCGCCGCCGGCACCAGCTTTTCATGCAGCTCCTTGCCGCCGGCCATGTTGTCGGAAAGATAGTCCTTCCGATGGTAGTAGGCTTCCGCTTCGTTCAGGATCGGAATCAGCGTTTCGAAGGTCGAGGCGAGCTGCCTCGTCGCGTCGTCGAGCGCAGGGATCGCCGGCTTGTCGCCCGCTGCCTTGCGCGCCTTCTCTATCGCGTCCTTGGCCGACGATCCGACCGAATACAGGCCATAGATGATGCGCTCCTTGCCGGTCGGGCCGCGCTTCACATCGACCCAGCTCAGATACCTGTTCCAGGATTCCTTGCCGCGCAACGAGGCGTTCAGGAGGCCGATGACGCCGTTGGACTTTGCGATGTAACGATCCGTGTCCGAATCCGCGATCTCGTGCAGGCCAAGATCGGGAGGCGGCGATTGTTGTTGCTGTGCCATGGCGGTTGCACAATGCAGGATAACCGCGGCAGCGACGATCGTAGACGAGATTTTCAAGAGCGCCCTCATGAGTAAATCCGGCCGTGCATGATGGACGGCCGCTTCCCCCGTTGTTCGTCGCAGGATGCCGTCTGCCGGTTCAAGCGACCGGCCACGAACGTCGGACAGCCACTTCTCCCCGCGATCTCTGAACCGCAGCCTTTGCAACAGCGACAAAAGGTCCGTGAAAATCCGCTAGTCGTCGGACCAAACATGGCATCGCCGCAATCTCACCGTACCATCCTCTCGTTCAACCACCTCAACCGCTGGCTGGTCGCTCTCGCGATCGTATTGGTTGGTTCGGCTTTTGCGGGGGAAGACGCCGCCGTAGCGCAGACCGATCGCGGGACCGCCGCACAATCAAGCCGCAGCGACGAAGAGATCGCACGTTACGACGATATCGTGCGCCGGTTCGGCACGTCAGACGAAGCCAGCTCGCGCGTGAAGGTCGCGGAGGCGCTGCGTTACAAGGCCATGACCCTAGGCTACTCGGGCTACAAGGCCATCATCCGAGCCAACCCGGGTAAACGAAACGAAGCTTTCAACGAAGCTATCGCGGTCTGCGACGATCTCGTGCGCCGGTTCGGGACGGCGACCGAGCCAGCATTGCGCAAGGAGGTCGCGGAGGCGCTTGTCTACAAGGGCAACGCCCTCGGGCTACTGGATCGCAACGACGAGGAGATCGTTGCTTACGACGATGTCGTGCGCCGGTTCGGGGCCGCGAGCGAGCCAGGGTTGCGCGAGCAGGTCGCGGAGGCGCTGCGCTGGAAGGCCATGACCCTGGCCTCCCCGGGTCGAGGAAGCGAAGCTTTCAACGAAGCTCTCACGGTCTACGACGATCTCGTGCGGCGGTTCGGGACAGCAAGCGAGGCGCGGTTGCGCGAGGAGGCCGCGAGGGCACTTAACGAAAAGAGCGACGCACTCAAACGATTTGACCGTAACGAGGAGGCGATCGCGGTCTATGACGATGTGGTCCGGCGGTTCGGGGCCGCGAAGGAAAAGGGATTGCGCGAGGAGGTCGCGGATGCTCTGCTTAGCAAGGGCTCATTGCTCGAACAATTGGGCCGGCCCAAGGAAGCCATCGCGGTCTATGACGACGTGATAGGTCGGTTCGGGACAGCGGAGGAAGAGGAATTGCGCAAGGCGGTCGAGAATGCTCGACACAAGCGAGGCGTCATTCTTCGGCAATGACCTCGTGATCCGGGTCGGCGCCGTTCAGCCCTCCGGTGCGCTGTCATTCGAACGCCGACGGCGGTGGTCCATCACAAGAAATGAATTGGACGCGGATTTTTACGCCGCGACCGCGTAACGTCTCCATGACCAGACGCGACGGATGACCTGGCGTCGTGACGTCGGCAAAGATCTGATTGCCCCAGAGATGGCATTCCCCGAGTGCGGGCAGATTGAGCAGCGCCTCGATATTTGAATAAGGCCCAATGGTCAGCGTGAGTCGGGTCAGCTTTGGCAGACGCCGAAGCGGCGCGCTCTTGAAGTCGAACACATCCACAGTCGGCAGATCCAAAAGCTCCGTCACATTCCTGCAAAGCTCGATGCCATCGACGCTTTGAACGTCGAACTCATTCGATTCCCCGGACCAAAACGGCCAAATGTAGGAATGGATCGATGATCCTCCATCGGCGCAATCGATGCGTTCGACCGCACCCAGTTGGTCGGCCGTTAGCGGATAGCGCACGAGATAGTCGTAGACGGGGCGAATGAATTCATAGCCTTTCGCATCGATATCAAAGGGCCGGCCATGCACAAAAGAGGCAAGCTCGCGCTTTGTACCAAGATGGATGATGTTGCGATCAAGCAGGTCGCTCAGGACTGCCAGCTTGAAATTGGGGTCACGGAACGGGTGTCCTGGTGGCTCAGTTGGCGCCGGGTACACCATATCGACTTTCGCAGGAAACACCGCCTTTTCGCTGACGAACCCGATCACGCGCAGCTCGTCGAACAGAAACTGAAGGCGCAGGGTTGTGTTTGCATCGAGTTTCACAGAACCGAGAGTCGGCATGGGATGCTGGCCGGAGCGAATAAGGAGGTCGGGATAGACGAGTTGTGCCTTACGAAGCGGCATGCCCGCCCGAAGTCCGGCAATATCCACGTCAGGCGAAAACGGTGGATTGACCCACAGCGTGCCATATTCGACGCGGCCGACCACCCCGCTGACGTCGATCTGGGCGACGAAAGCGTGACTGTGCCGGAGGCACATGACCTTGCCTTGCTCTTGCGGCAGAGGTCCGCGCCATCTGTCGCCCATGAGCTGACGCAGCGATTGCAGGGAATCTCCAGGCCGAACGGCCGCGAGCGATCGCAGAAAATTCAGCTCATCCGACATCAAGCAATTCCAACTGGGTGCGATGCCCCGTTGGTCGTCGGCGGGCTCAACAAGGTTCGAATTACGGTAAATTGCGGGGACAGTGCAGTTAATTGCCATCGCTTCACCTGCCTGGCCTTCGTGCGGCTTCGGTCCGTGCCTTCCGGGGCCCGCGGCGAGATGCCGAACGATGCAAGCTCAAGACCGGGAAAGTGAGCGTAAAATTGCCTCGCAGTGAAAGGGTGCGTTGTAGACCGGCTCCATACCCACTTTCATGAACCTCCGGCAGCAGGGTTCGCGCCACTGCGCGCTCCGGTCGCTCTCCGGCAGGGGGAGAGGAATTCACGAGGTATGCCAGCTTGCGGCAATAGACGCAGCCCAGTCGCATGACAGTGCGAAGGGTTCAGCGCAAATCGCGAGCTTGGACATGGGGCTCTCACTGCGGCCTTGCCGCTGGGACGGGCTGCGCTTTCTGGTTCGCGGCCAGCGGAGGCGGCTTGGCACTGGCGGAAGGAGGCTGATTCACCGGAGCAGGCATGGGCGCGGCGGGAACCGCCGATCCGATCGAGACCGAAATACCGAACAAGCGCCATTGCCCCTCGACTGGCGCATAGATGAGGTCAAAGAAGATTTGCGACGGCACCGAGGGAAAAAAACCAGCCAGGCGCATCAGGCCGTTGGCTTCGATCTGCGGGAGCAGGCTGAGTTGAGGATCGATTGCGACGACACCCGAGAGATCGAGGTGCTCGGCGCGTTGCCTGGCGAAAATCTGGGAAAGTTGTTCAGCGCTGTTGACCCTAAAGCCGGGCGCGCCGAGCTCGCGCAGCACCGTATAGTTGCCGGTCTTGTTGGCTTGATCGAGCGCGATCAGCGCGGTGCGAACCAGGATCAGAACCCCATTTCGATCGATCTGCACTCGCGGCGCCTGTGTCGGCGTCGCAGCCTGCACGCCTGCCCAGCACGTGAGGATGACGACCAGCACTGCGAGGTGTGGCGCGGAACGACAGAGAGCGCCCAATCTCACCACGCGAATGTAACGCCGACCCTACTTCCGATGCCGCCCTGTTGGAATCCCGCGCCGACGCCGGCATTTAACACCGCATAATCATTAAGGCGCATCTGCGCGACGACGCTGGCGGCATTCTGGCCACGAAAATTGCCCCAATTGGTGGAGACGGCGAATTTCTTGTCGGCCGGCAACGCGCTGCCGCCCATTGAAATGGCGATCGCGGTTCCCTCGAACGACTGCTTCATCTCCTGTTGCAGGATGCCGACGCTAGACTGGAGTCCCGAGACGGTAGACTGCAATCCAGAGACGGTGGACTGCAATCCGGAGATATCCGGCACCGTCAGGTTCGTCGTTGCCAAGTGCCCCGCCGCATCTGTCGTCACCAGCGAGACAGGGCCACTTTGCGCGGCAAGGCTCGCGGCCGACGTGAGGCCTGCAAGCTTGTAGGTATTCGATGCCGTGCCGACCGCCACCTGGTTGGTCGCTGTCGCGGTCGCGCCGTAGCCGAACGCGGCGGAATTGGCAAAGCCCGCCGCCGCACCATTACCCACCGCCGTAGCGCCGTAGCCGCTGGCCGTGCTGCTCGCTCCAAAGGCCGAGCTGCCTGTACCGCTCGCTACGCTATTTGCGCCGCTGGCAGTCGCATTCGCTGCATTCGCCTGGGCACTATAGCCGACGGCCGTGGCGTTGGTTTGACCCGCAGCGGTTGAGCCGGCCGCGGCAAACGAGCCAATAGCCGTGGTCCCGTCGTTCGCCCACGAATCACCCGCCGACACAAAGCCGCCGAGCGGCCCGCCGGCCAATGTCCAAGCGCCCAATGCGGTCGAGCCCTTGCCCGTTGCCTGCGAAATAGCGCCTACGGCCGTCGAATTTCTTCCAGAGGCCTGGGCGGAGGCATAGGGGCTGTCTCCGCTGCCAACCGCGGTACTGTTATCACCAGTCGCAGTGGCGAGTACGCCAACGGCCGTCGCTGAGGCTACCTGTCCTGCCAGAGCCGTCGATCCTGCGCCGCAGGCAAATTCGGTGTTGCTGTTAGCGTTCTCTACGCAGGTCGCCGTGGTGCCGGAGCCGGTAACTTGCTGCGCCCGCGCGCCAATGGTCAACGCGGTCGACAAGAGTGCCGCCCCCGCCGCAAGCGCCAAAGCACGCATCAATCCTCCAGAGATGGCGCGGATGCGGAAACCGGTCCAGTTGCATGGCTGCGCAAGCGGTGCCTTGCTGTAGGTGGCCGCGGGCGAGCCTCCGGCGGCTGCTACGCCGATGCCAAGGCTCGCGCCACTGCCGATGTTGGACGCGATAGATCTTGAAATTCGCACGAGAATTCTCCCACCGGCGATAGGTTCGGCTGTGACTTATCGGATGCGGAGACGAAGCTGTCTTGGTGAAACCGGAACAGCCGATAGGCCAATCCGGCCCTCTGGCTGCCTGCGAGCGGCTTGTGGCTCGATCGACACAGGTCAAGCATTGTCCCAAACGGAACGCTGCATGGGCGTTACGGCGAGATGTAGCGATCGATTAGGCGTTGTCGCATGATTGGAAATCATGCGACGACGCGTCGGCGCGTCGGCCATTTGAACCGGCAGCCGCCCGGGTGCGACCGAGGACGACGAGTGCTCTTACAGGCCGGGGGGCCCATGCAGGATCTACAACCGTTTCGGCACGTTCGGATTTCCACGCAGGACATTCCCGAAAAAAAACGCCTCGCCACCTGGCGCGAGATTTATGGGCGAGGGATTGCCAGTGTCGATATCGATCCGATCGGCGATGCGCCGTTCCATGCCGATGTCACCTTCAGCCTGATGCCGGACGTCTACATTGCAGCCGGCTCGCGATCCCCCGCGCACTACCGCATCACGCGCGAGCTTGCGGGGCGGAGCCGCGATGGCATCACGATCAGCATCTTGCGGAGCGGAGCCGCCAGCGCCACGCAATTCGGCAAGGAACTGATAAGCGGAGTTGGCAGCGCCAGCGTGTTGACGTCTGACGCTCCGTCGACGAGCAGTTTGCATTCTGAGGGGAGCTTCATCACTCTTGGCTTGTTGCGCCCGGCTATTGCCGCGCTTGTTCCGAACCTTTCGTCGGCCTTCGGCCGACCGATTCCGAGCGAGAACCGGGCGTTGCGTCTCCTGACCAGGTATCTCGATATCGTCCAGACCGGCGATGAATTGGGGAATCGCGAAATCGCCCATAGCGTGTCGACGCACATTCTTGATCTTGCCGCGCTCGCGCTTGGTGCTCGTGGCGACAGCGCCGATATCGCCAAACAGCGTGGGGCAAGGGCTGCACGCCTTGCGGCGATCAGGTCCGACGTCCTGCGCAGGCTTGGTCATGGCGATCTATCCGCAGAGGGCATCGCTGCGAGCCACAGAATATCATCGCGCTATCTGCGCAAATTATTCGAGGAAGAGGGCTCGTCGTTTTCCTCGTTCGTCCTAGCCGAACGCTTGATTGGAGCCCGGCGCATGCTGATTGATCGGTATTATGCCCATCTCAACATTGCGCAGATCGCTCATGAAAACGGCTTCAACGATATCTCCAATTTCAATCGGGCGTTCCGTCGCCAGTTCGGTGCCACGCCATCTGATTTCCGTGACGCCGCAAAACGGGAATGGCTGACCTGACGCTTCAATTGCGCCATCGAGCTCCACGAACCTGTCAATCGATCGCAGTAGATGATTGGGCTGAGCGTGCCGCGAGTCCAGTGCTGTCACCGTAATTGCGGTCGCGACGCCACACGATGCTTTGATCGGCGGATGACCAGCTACTTCTGCACCTGCACCTCAAACCCGCGAAGCGGCGCGACACATGTCGCACAATACTCCGCCCGCACAATGTCCGCGCCCGTGCAGGGCGGGTCCACCGCCATCAGGAAGCGCATGGGCTGGGTGATGAAGAAGCTGGACGACTCGACCCGGCAATAGCTCCGCGACTTCAGATAATCCGTGAGCGCACCGAGCTTCATGAAATGGCGGGAGGTGTCGGTGTAGCCGGCATAGTTGAACAGCTCGATTGGCGGCCGGTCATCTTCGCGAAGGGCTTCACGGAACGCCGTGACTTGCGCGGCGACAAACCCGACCAGCAGCAACGCGATGACGGGAGCTCGCCAGATCGTGCGAAGGTTGCCGAGACCTGAGGCTATCGAAACGAAGAGGAGGAACTGCGGTATGATGTAGTAGCGATCGGCAACGCTGGCGATCGAGAGCCGCAGCGCGGGGAAATAGGCAATCGTCCACAAGACGAACAGCGGCAGGATCAGTTGCTCCGGCGCGCTTCGTTTGGAGCGGAACGCTCCGAGCGCGGTCGCCGCGAATAGTGCGAGAAGCAATGCCATGCGCGCGTGCAGCGCGATCATCTCGACCGGGCCGGGCAGGTAGGAGACGACGCGCTCGAGCAGGATCACGCCCGATACCGTCCCGATAAAGCTGACATCGCCGATCGGCGAGGCGGCCAGCGAGAGCACCACGAAGCCGACAAGCAGCACATTGACGTATCTCGCGACGCGCCGCTCGGTGATCGCCCTCAGCACGTGCGGAAGAAGGCGGCATTCCAGACGAAGATAGGCATGCGTTGCGTACGCGACCAAAGCGAGGCCCACCAGCATCGCCGGCAGCGCCCGGCACACGAAGTTGCCGTCGCCGATGAAATATCTGGCGGACAGGACGCATTGAACAAGCAGGTTCAACTGCCCGATCAGCAGCAGCCTCGCGCTGCCTTCACCCGGCCATTTGAGCGCGACGAATGTTGCCGCCGCGGCAAAGGACAGCGCGGCAGCGGCAAAGATCGCGTGACTCCAGCATCCCAGCGAGAAGGTAAAGAGAAGAAGAAAGAGCCATTTCGGTCGGCTTCGACCTGGCTCCAGCACATGCGGGAGCGCCAGGAGTACGAGCGATAGCAGAAGGTTCTGCAATGCATTCACTTCCCAGGCGATACGACTGTAGAAGAGGAACAGGAGCGAGGACCCCATCAGCAGCACGAAGTAGATTGCTGCAGCTCCTCTTCTCCCGAGAGCAAGAACGGTGAGGCCCAGGGCCAGACTGTTCAGAACGACGCCCGCCAGCCGCAGGCTGCCGACGCCGGGCGAGATGATCGAGAAGATCACCGTCACGATCTCCGGGAAGAGCGATCCCGTGTAGCCGTTCATGCCCCGGAGCGTGAACATCCCGCGCGCCTCCTGCTCGAACGCGCGCAGGCCGACCCAGGCTTCGTCGCCGTGAAGACCGGGAAACGAATTCAGCCGAACGGACAGGGCGGCCGCGACAACGGCAATGATCACTGCCAGCAGGCCTGCGCAGGCGGTGTGCTTGTAACGACGCGGCTCCACGCCAGGGTGTGCAGAGGCCGGCCAAAGATGAGGATGCATGCGCGCCGGCCGCCGTCTGAATTCGCCGACGGTAGGCATATGTGGGAAAAGATCCCACGTCAAGCTAGCCGATCTCGGGATCAGCTTCGCACAAGCGGGCATTGGAATAGTGGCATCTGATCTAGGTTAAAGGAGATTCTGCAATGCCTATCGCGGGGCAAAAGCTGGCCTTTGTCTTGGCCTCGTCCAACCATGGAACGATGATAGTCAATCGATTCGACTATCGCATGGTCAGTCCTGACCGTGGCTACGGCGTGGGGTTTCAGATCCTGGAAACGGCCGCCTTCGATCCAGGCGAAGTGAGGGCAGCTCTCGACTTGTTGGCATTACGACGGCGGCACCACGGTGACGGAGTGATCGCCATTGATTGTGGCGCGAATATCGGCGTGCACACGATCGAATGGGCCTCGTCGATGACAGGCTGGGGTTCGGTGATTGCGATCGAAGCCCAGGAGCGGATCTACTATGCGCTGGCGGGCAACATTGCCATTAACAACTGCTTTAATGCGTTAGCGGTGCATGCTGCCGTTTCCTCCGAATCCGGCACGATGCAAATTCCAAATCCAAACTATCTTACGCCTTCCAGCTTCGGCAGCCTGGAATTGCGGCAGCGCCCGGGTAACGAATTCATAGGTCAGTCGATCAACTATACCGACAACACGGTGCCCGTACAAAAAATGACGCTGGACGAGCTCAACCTGCCTCGAGTCGATTTCATCAAGATTGATATCGAGGGAATGGAAATGGAAGCCCTTGCGGGTGCTTGGGAGACGATCAAGAAGTATCGCCCGATGCTGTTCATCGAAAAAATCAAGACGGATAACCGGCAACTCGAGCATTGGCTACGGGACAACGGCTACCAGTCGTTGGCTCTCGGCATCAACATTCTGGCAGTACATCAAAGCGATGAGTGTTCGAAGGATATCAACGGACTTCAAGGCTCCGGCCAGCATCCTGAAGCACGCGGCGTCGCGGAAGCAAATGCGTAGAGCATGTCAGTAGCTGAACTGGGACTCAGGCCGGTCTCGAAGGCGCACATGGCCTGCAAGATCTGCGGCGGCCGATCGCCGCTCTATGGCGTCGTCGACATGAACCGCCCTTGTGAGATTTCGAGAGACCAGCACACCCCGCTCTCGGGCATCCCGATCTATTATCGCCGGTGTGCAACCTGCGGCTTCCTGTTCACCGATGCGTTCGACGACTGGGGTCTCGGCGATTTCAAGACCCACATCTACAACGACGACTACCACATCTTCGATCCTGACTATCGCAGCAAGCGTCCGAGCGGAAACGCCGATTGGGTGGCCAACCTGTGGGCTCCTCACAAGGCCGGCATGAGGGTGCTCGACTACGGCGGCGGCAACGACGTGCTTTGTTCCAGATTGAGGGCGCATGGCTTCAAGGAAGCCGTCACCTACGATCCGATGGTCGAGGAGCATGCAGGTCAACCCAGCGGGAGGTTCGACTTGGTGACGTGCTTCGAGACGCTCGAGCACCTGCCTGATCCGGTGGACGGGATCGGCAGGATCGTCGAATTCGTGGGCGAGCCGGGTGCCGTGCTCTATTCCACGCTGACCCAGCCCGAGGACATATGCAATTCCGGTGTCGCCTGGTGGTACGTCGGGCCGCGCAATGGTCACATCTCGATCTTCACCAAACAGGCGCTGGCTGCGGCTTGGGGCAAATACGGCTTCAAGACGGCTTCCCTCAATGCTGGGGTCCATCTGGCCTTTCGCAATCTTCCCGCCAGCTGGGCGCTGAGGACGTCGCAAAGCTAGGCGAGGGCGCTGGTGTGCGGCACACCGTTGGGTCGATCGCGTCGTTGTGACACTGGTAAGACGACTCTGGTCTAGCCATGTCGCAATCGGGTCATAAAGCGAAATCCTCGGCGCAAGCACAAAGCTTCTACTTTGCCCCCGAGAGGGGGCAAAGACGTTGCACAACGAGCTGAGGCAGCATCTCGGGGGGGCTTCCCAATTCCTAAGGCCCCGGCTTTGCCGCGGGATTACTCTGCGCCGATCGTCCTTTTCTCCGGGCTCCAGCCAGCAATGACCTTGCGCAATTCGGTGCGCACCTGCTCGATGACTCCCGACCATTCGCGCGGCGCGTTTTGCCTGAACAGCCTCATGGACCGATACCACGGGCTGTCGTCGCGGTTCAGCAGCCAGCGCCAATCCGGGTTGAAAGGCAACATGGTCCAGACGGGAGCGCCCAGCGCGCCGGCGAGGTGAACGACGCCGGTGTCGACCGAGATCACCAGATCGAGACAGGAAATCAGTGCCGCCGTGTCGCTGAAATCCGTGAGCTGTTCCGTCAGGTCCACTGTGTTGGAACATTCGCCGAGGAACGCCCGGTCCTGATCCCGGACGCCTTTTTGCAGGCTGACGAACTGGACGTCGCAATCCAGGAGAGGAGCGAGCGTGCGCAGTGCCATCGACCGGTTGTGATCGTTCTTGTGATCCGGATTCCCCGACCAGACAAGACCGACACGGAAGCGATTGCGGGGGCCAATCCGGTCTTCAAGCCTGTTTTCCCAGGCCTTCACGCGCGCCCCCGGAGGCGCAGGAAGGTACGGCTCGGCGAACGGGATCGTATCGAGCCGCGTCCCGAACGCCAGCGGCAGGCTTCCAAGAGGACAGTGCAGGCCGAACGGCAGCGACGTCGAAGACGATCGGGCAGTACACGTTGCGACGCCGGGCACCCCGGCCAGGAGCCGCTGGATCGGAGGCTGGACCTCCAGGATGACTCGAGCGCCGAGCGCGGCCACCATGGGCACATAGCGCGCAAACTGAATTGCATCGCCCAATCCCTCGTCGGCATGAAGCAATATGGTCTTGCCTTCGATCGGCTGGTCACCAAGCCAAAGGGGGCGGGAAAAACCGCGACCGGCGAGGCCGAGGGACGATGCTTTCCAACGGGCCTCGCGTCCCAGCCAGCCCCGCGCAAAGTCTCCGGTCAGCAGCTGAAGCAGAGCGAAATTGAAAATCGTCGGCGCGCGGTCTGGGTCGATCGCCAAGGATCTGTGAAAGGTCGCGAAAGCTTCATCCAGCAATTGCAGATCCAACAATATCCATGCCTTGTTGGAAAGCGCTGCGGCAAAATCCGGACGAAGCTCGAGCGCGCGAGCGAAGCTCGCGAGTGCCTGCTCGATCCGGCCAAGTCTCGAATGAAGCAAGCCAAGGTTGTTGTGCGTTTCCGGCAGACCGGAGTCCAGTGCAATAGACTTCCCGTAGTCGGCCTCCGCTTCCTCGAACCGGTTCGCCTCTTGGAGGCAAACGCCGCGCATTTGATACAGAACTGCGGAATTCGGATTCAGTTTCTCTGCTACGTCCAGGTATTCCAGGGCTTCCGCATATCGGCCGAGATCAAACAGCAGCTTGCCGCAGTTATTCGCTGCCTCCAGGTATTGCGGATTCAGTTTCAGCGCCCGCTGGAAATGCAGCACAGCCTCGTCCATGCGCCCGAGTTGCCAGTGCTGATAGCCGAGGTAATTCGAGAGGAGCGCATCCTGGGGTTTGGGGGGCAAGGCCTTGCCCGGGTGTTGCCGCGGTTCCGACTGCCGCGCGGAAACCAGGCCCTCCAGTTCGAGGCGAACGCTGTCCACGACGCTGGCCCAGTCGCCTCTCCTGGGTTGCCTGAACAGCCTCATGGACGAATACCACGGGCTGTCGTCGCGGTTGAGCAGCCAGCGCCAATCCGGGTTGAAAGGCAACATGGTCCAGACGGGAGCGCCCAGCGCGCCGGCGAGATGGACGACGCTGGTGTCGACCGAGATCACCAGATCAAGGCAGGAAATCAGCGCCGCGGTGTCGCTGAAGTCCGTGAGCTGGTCCGTCAGGTCGACGATGTCGGAGCGTTCGCCGAGGAACGGGCGGTCCTGATCCCGGACGCCTTTTTGCAGGCTGACGAACTGGACGTCGCAATCCAGCAGGGGAGCGAGCGTGCGCAGTGCCATCGATCGGTTGTGATCGTTGTTGTGATCCGGATTCCCCGACCAGACAAGACCGACACGGAAGCGATTGCGGGGGCCAATCCGGTCTTCAAGCCTGTCTTCCCAGGCCTCCACGCGCGCCGCCGGAGGCGCAGGAAGGTACGGCTCTGCGAACGGGATCGCATCGAGCCGCGTCCCGAACGCCAGCGGCAGGCTTCCAAGAGGGCAGTGAAGGTCGAACGCCAGTGATGTCGAAGACGATCGGACGGTACACGTTGCGACGCCGGACACCTCAGCCAGGAGCCGCTGGAGCGAAGGGGGGACCTCCAGGATGACCTGAGCGCCGAGCGCGGCCACGATGGGCACATAGCGCGCAAACTGAATTGCATCGCCCAATCCCTCGTCGGCATGAAGCAATATGGTCTTGCCTTCGATCGGCTGGTGACGAAGCCAGAGGGGCTGCGAAAATCCGCGATCGACGAGGCCGAGAGACGCTTTCCAACGGGCCTCGCGTCCCAACCAGCCCCGCTCAAAATCCCCGGTCAGCATCTGAAGCAGCGCGAGATTCCAGATCGTGTGGGCATTGCTCGGATCTACCGCCTGCGATTTGTGGAAGGCCGCGAAAGCCTCATCCAGAAATTGCAGACTCCACAACGCCCGTGCCTTTTCGTTGAGCGCTGCGGAAAAATTCGGACGAAGTTCGAGCGCGCGATCGATGCTCGCTAGTGCCTGCTCCATCCGGCCAAATCTTGAATGGAGCGTGCCAAGGTTCTTGTGCGTCTCCGCCTCGCCGGGGTTCAGCGCAATGGACCTCTCGAAATCGGCCTGCGCCTCCTCGAACCGGCCCAACCGCTGGAAGCAAAGGCCGCGCGTTTGATGCAGAGCTGCGATATTCGGATTGAGCTTCTCGAACAGGTTGAAGCACTCCAGGGCTTCGGCATACCGGCCGAGATCAAACAGCGATTTGCCCTGCTTCGCGGCCTCCAAACTTCGTTTTGCGGCCTCCAGATTTTGCGGTGCGATCTTCTGGGATTGTTTGGCCGCAGCCCGGCGCTCTTGACGGTTCATAAGCTGACCAGGAAAAAGTGGACAACGTCGGATGGCTCGCCGATTTTCAGTCACGCGAGAAGGGGGCGTCCGTCGCACTTGCCTTCTCGTTCCGTCAGTTCGCGTTCAGCAATGCTGGCGGAGTCCACCGAGCGCGACCGTAGCATCCCGTTGAGGTCGTTTACGGCGCGAAGCTGGCGCGAAGCTGGCGCGGTTTCCTCGCAGGTCCTGTCCGCAGCGCAAATGCTGTCTCACGTCGGCAATCGGCCGCGCTGCACCTCGGCCGTTCATCCTTCGAGGCTCCCAGCGCAATGCTTTTGCACTGCGCGGCTCGCACCTCAGGATGACGGTTCACCGCCTTGCCATGACGATTGATCTAGCCCCTTCGGCGCCGCCCGCTCAGGCGCCATCGCCGCCCACGCGCTGGATGCAAACTGCCTTCGCCAGGTCACGATCACGACGGCCGCCGTCGTCACGAACAGCACCCAGGGGCTGACGAACCAGCCGAGATAGCCGAGCGCGAAGAAGAAGGCGCGCTGGCCGCGGTTGAAGTGCCGGCCCGCTGCCTCGAACAGGCGCGTGGTGCGGATGACGTGGGCCTCAGCCTCCGGCGTATCGCGCTGGGAGGCCGGCGGCATGCCGCCGAACAGGATCGCTACATAGTTGAAGAGCCGGTAGGCCCAGGCGAACTTGAAGAAGGCGTAGACGCAGATCAGGACGAGGCCGACGCACTTCAGCTCCCACAGCGCGGGCGAGGGGCTGAGATCGACGGGCAGCGCGCTCAGGATGGTGAGCGCGTCGTTGGTCGCCCGCAAGAGTGCCAGCGCGCCGCCGATCGCGAACAGGCTGGTGGAGGCGAAGAAGGCGGTGCCGTTCTGGAGCGAGGCCATGATCTGCATGTCGACCATGCGCGCCTCGCGGTCGAGCAGCCGGCGCACCCAGACCTCGCGGTAGCGGTTCATGCGCGCCGACAGGCTGTCGCGGCCATAGGCCGAGTGCTCCAGCGTGATGGCGTAGACAAACCATTCCAGCACGAAAAAGCCGACCGCGGCGATGTCGACCCAGTATCCGCTCATTGTGACCCCCTCATTGGCGCGCAGGATTGCCATGCATGTTTCGCCGCGGCAACGATTGATTGCGTGCAGGCGATGGCGTTAAAAGCAGCGGCTTGATGGACCAGCGTTTGAGAAGGACCAGTCACATGGCGCTAAGACTCGCGATCGGCAACAAGAACTATTCGTCATGGTCGATGCGCCCCTGGCTCGCGCTGCGCGCCAACGACATCCCGTTCGAGGAAGTCGTGATCCCGCTCTACACCGACAATCCCGCCGACAAGCAGCGCATCATCTCCTTCAGCCGCGCCGGCAAGGTGCCGGTGCTGGTCGACGGCGACGTCACGGTGTGGGATTCGCTCAGCATCATCGAATACATCGCCGAGCGCTTTCCGGAGAAGAAGCTTTGGCCCGACGACGTCGCGGCGCGCGCGCATGCCCGTTCGGTGTGCGCCGAGATGCATTCCGGCTTCATGGCGCTGCGCGGCGAATGCGGCATGAACCTGCATCGGCCGGTGCGTGCCGTGACGCTGTCGGCGGATGCGCAAGCCAACATCGCGCGTGTGCAGGAGATCTGGCAGCAGTGCCGCGAGCGCTATGGCGCGGGCGGACCGTTCCTGTTCGGCCGCTTCGGCGCGGCGGACGCGATGTATGCGCCAGTTGTGCACCGCTTCCGCACCTATGCGATCGAGGTCACGCCGCAGACGCGTGCCTATATGGACACCATGCTGGCGCAGCCAGCATTCCAGGAATGGACGCGAGACGGGCTCGCCGAAACGCTGGTCATCGAGAAGTTCGAAACCGCGTAGGCGAGGCGGGATCGGCGCGCAGACAGGAATGTGATTGGGCGCGGCTTGACGGCAGGTCGGCAGGCGGCGCTCAATCGGCGACGAGAAACGCGCATCGGGCGCAAGGGGAGAGAGACGGGCCATGGGAATCTTCGACGCGCTTGAGAACAACCCCGCATTCCGTAGCGCGCTCGGCCAGCTTGGCGCAGCGGTGCTGCCGGCCGTGCTCAACGAGGTGCTCGGCAGCAACAACCAGGGCGGCCTGGGCGCCATCGTCGCCAAGCTCGAGCAGGCGGGCTTCGGGGATCAGGTCAAGTCGTGGCTCGGCAACGGCCAGAACCTGCCGATATCGGCCGACCAGCTCCGCCAGGTGCTCGGCAACGACACGGTCAGGCAGCTTGCCGCGCGCTACAACATCCCGGTCGACCAGATCAGCCAGATCCTGGCCCAGGAGCTGCCCAAGGCTGTGGATAATGCGAGCCCCGACGGAAAGCTGCCCCACGGGGCCTGAGGCGGTCGGCGGTTCCAGACGGTACCCCTGGCGGACGATCTGCCCGCTATCGTGCTGAAAATATTACCAAAATCACACATTTGCCATAGTGGCATAGCGCTGGCCAAGAAGGCCGGCCGCGTGCTATACACGCGCCGGGCTTCCGGCCGGCCGCCGCAGCGGGACACGTGGGCGCGGCAGGCGTTGTTTGAGTGATGGAGAGGGTGTTGAAGCACAAATTCCCGGTGGGCGCGCGCGTCCTTTTCACGGCCAGCAATATCGCGCGCCCGGCTGCCAGTGGTACCTACGAGGTCATTCGCCTGCTGCCGACCGAGGGTGACGATTGTCAGTATCGGATCAAGAGCTCGACCGAAGCCTTCGAACGGGTTGCCAAGGAAAGCCAGCTCGCCTTGTCGTGACAGGGTACGCAAGGGTGGGATGACGAATTGGAGGTCGACCCGCCGTCAAAAGGCCCGGTTCAAGTCGACATCGTGAGCGGGCTGCTGCTGCTTTGCGGGCAGCTACCATCACTGAATTTCATCTCGGCTCGCGTGAGGGGACGTCGCGCATGAACTGGGCATGGACCAATTCGCTCGACGAAGTCTGGCGCTCGGCGGGCTTTCCGATGTGGCTGACGCTGGCCGCCGCCGGCTTCTTCGGCCTGATCCTTCTGATCACGCTGCTGCGCGCCGAGCGATCGGTCGCCAATGGAGCGCTGACCGTGATCACGCTGCTCGCGATCGGCATCGCGGTCGCGGCGACCATTCGCGCCTACACACCGAGCGGAGAGGGACCGGCGAGCGAAGCCCGCGCGCGGCCCGTGACGACCGCCGCGCTGCCCGCGCTGTCCTGCATTGACGATCTGGCCGGCGACACCGTTCTGGCGGCCTGCGAGAAGGCGCTGTTCGGCTCGCCCGAAGCGACCGCCGCCGCCGTCTCCTACACCGCGGCCCAGATCGGCCGTCTCACCGCGCTCGGCGATGTTGCGGCCGCCGGCAAAAACCTGAGCCCGGAACTCAAGGCGTTGCGACGGGCCATCGAGCACGACCGCTATGGCCTCGTTGCGCAGGTGTTGGTCGCCCGCGACGGTTGCACGCAATTCGATTGCCCCGCGTTCCGTTCGCTGACGGATCAGCAACGGGTCGCCGCCAACATGGACGCCCATGTCTATGAGGGGCTGGTCGCGCGCTACGCATCGAGCTGGAACACGCCGGTGGCGGCGATGCCGGGTGCGGTCGCCGCGCTGCCGCCTTCCGTGCCGACCGGCAAGCCGACCAATGCAGAGTTCCCGAGCGCCGCGAATACGCCCGCGGTGAGCATCATGGCGCCGGAGCCAGCCACGCGGCCGGCCCCGCCATCGGGAACCGCAGCAGCGCCGGCTGCGCCGCGCGCGCCTGCTGCGGCAACTTCGGCGCAAGCCTCGGGGCCGCCGCCGGCTGCCAAGAAGCCGCCTGCTCCGAAGGCTGCGCGTGCGCCTGCGGCTCCGCCGGTTCAGATCGCGCCGGCTGCGCAGCCCGCTCCGGCTTCGGCTCCCGCGGCTGCGGATAACAATTAGTTCGGCTTTCAAAGCCGCGGCCGGCCCGCTAATGCTGGGGGCATGTCACTACATCTGATCAAGCTCGCCGTCGGTTGCGACTCCGTCAAGGAATTGAAGGAGTGGATCGCCGAGCGGATGCAGGCCGCCAAGAAGAAGGGGCTGCCGCAACACCACGTCCACGTCACCCGCATGGTGCCCAAGCGTGGCGACGAGATCCTCTCGGGCGGATCGCTCTACTGGGTGATCAAGGGCGAGATCGCCGCGCGCGAAAAGATCATCGGCATCGAGCCGTTCCGCGACAAGGACGGCATAGGACGTTGCCGCATCGTGATGCAGCCCAAGGTGATCTCGGTGTCGCCGCGCCCGATGCGGCCGTTCCAAGGGTGGCGCTATCTGACGGAAGATGCCGTGCCGCCCGATCTCGGCAAAGCCGCTGCCGGAACCATCGCGGCGATGCCCGAGCCGATGCGGCGCGAGTTGCGCGATCTCGGATTGCTGTAGGTGGCCGCTAAGGCGGCGTGACGAGATGCAGCCGCGCCCAGTCGGTTGACGGCATCTCGATCCCGCGCCCGCCTTCGCCAAGACTGTCCACGATGTCGATCAGCTCCGGCTCGACCCCCATATCGTGCAGGTATCGGCGGTACTGCTCGCCAAAATGCGCCGTCAGGCTCTCGCGCTGCTCAGCCGAGACGTTGGGCGCAACGCGGTTGCGGATAAAGCGTCCCGTCAGCACCACCTTCGCGCCCTGCGGCAGGCTGCGATGCACGCCGCCAGCGAGCATGAGCAGGCAGGCGAAGTCGCAGGCCGGGTTCGGTACCGTCACCCTGGCGTCGAGCGGTCCGCCCGGGCGCTTCAACACAAAGCATTCGGCCTCGGGCTTGCCGGCGCAGGCCTCGACCTCGGTTGCACCGGCGGTGGCGTCGAGGCCGTGGTCGCGCAGGATGCGGCCGAGGCTGGTCGCGACATTGAGATCGGACTCGCCCCAGCTATGGATGACGAGCGGGAGCTTTCGGCCTTGCTGGCGGTCGAGGATCGCGATCAGTCGCTTGTAGCTGTCCCATTGCACGGTGCCCTCGGCGGCGATCCAGTCCGAGCAGCCGGGTCCGCAGGCGCCGGCGGGACCATGGGCGACATAGAAGATCATGGCGTTCGGCGGCGAGCCGAACACGCCGATCGGCGGCCGCTGCTGCGCTTGTGCGATGCCGCCGGCGGCGAGCGCCAGCACACAGCTCGCGATGATCGTGCGGATGGATGACATGCCCTGGCTTTCCACGCCCGCGCCGATCATCCATGCAGGCGAGGAACCGCGCAAGCGCAACCTGGGCGTCCTACACGGGGATATTGTCGATCAGGCGGGTGGTGCCGAGTCGCGCCGCCACCAGGATGCGCAGTGGCCCGTCCTTGCGCGAGGTGACCGGCGCCAGCGTCTCGGCATGGCGGGCTTCAAAATAGTCGGGCGCAAAGCCGGCCTTTTCGATCATCCCGGCGCCATCCGCCATCACCGACGCGATCGCTTCGCCGGCGCGGATCCGCCCAGCGCTCTCCGTCATGGCTCGGTAGAGGGTGGGGGCGAGCTTGCGCTCCTCGGCCGACAGATAGACGTTGCGCGAGGACATCGCGAGCCCGTCGCGCTCGCGCACCGTGCGCGAGCCAACCACTTTGACGCCGAGGTCGAGATCCCCGGCCATCTGCGTCACCACCCGCAGCTGTTGAAAGTCCTTCTCGCCGAAGATCGCGACATCCGGGCGACACTGCGTGAACAGCTTGGCGACGACGGTGGCGACGCCGCCGAAGAAATGCGGCCGGAAGCGATCCTCCAGTCCGGCGAGCGCCGGTCCCTGCGGCACGATGCGGGTGGCAAAGCCCTCCGGATACATGGCCTCGACAGTCGGGTGCCAGACGAGGTCGACATCCTCCGCCGCGAGTTTGGCGATATCGGCGTTCCAGGTGCGTGGGTAGGCGCCGAAATCCTCGGTCGGCGCGAACTGAGTGGGGTTGACGAAGATCGAGACGACGACCCGGCTCGCGCGTCGCCTGGCGAGGCGCACCAGCGACACATGCCCGTCATGGAGCGCGCCCATCGTCGGCACCAGTGCGACCGTGGCCTTCCGCTTGCGAAGAGCATCGAGGCTGCGCCGCAGGGCAGGGACCGTGCGGGCGATCAAGGGGCTTCTTGGCATCGCAACTCTTGGCTTCTGGAGTCTTGGCTTCCGGAGTCTTGGCTGAAGTCGTGGCCGCCGGGCGACGTTCCGCGGAACAGGGGCTAACCTTAACAAGCGGCACTGGTGGACGCCATGCACCCCGCTGGAGTCAGAGAATGTTTCGCGCGAGCAACAATGCAGCTGGATCACAGACGCGAAATGCGTGTGCGATTCATGATTAAGAACTGCGCGTTGCGATTTGCATTTCCTGTCACGCATTTCACTTGACCGCAGACGCGGTCAAGTGAAGATAATTGTTCGGGGCGTCGAGGATTCCTACATGCTTGTGCAGGCTAGCCAAGGCCAATTGGGCTCGGCGCACGTTGTCGTGCTCGGCAACGAGAAGGGTGGCTCTGGGAAATCCACCACTGCCCTGCACATCGCGGTCGCGCTGCTGAAGGCCGGCCAGCGCGTTGCCACCATCGACCTCGACTGCCGCCAGCAGAGCTTTACGCGCTACATCAACAACCGTTCCGCCTGGGCGCGCCGCACCGGCCTCGCCCTCGAGTTGCCGGTGCATCGTTGCATCAAGCTCGGCGAGACGATGCAGATCGCCGACAACGAGAACTCCGAGTTCCTCCAGTTTATGGAGGCGGTCTCGGCGGTCGAGAGCAACTTCGATTTCATCGTGATCGATACGCCCGGCACCGACAGCTACCTGATGCGGCTCGCGCATTCGATGGCGGATACGCTGGTCACGCCGATCAACGACAGCTTCCTCGACTTCGATGTGCTCGGCACCGTCGATCCCGCCAACTATGCGGTGACCGGCGAGAGCCACTATGCCGAGATGGTTCGCGACACCCGCCGCAAGCGCCGCCAGCTCGACGGCTCGACCTCCGACTGGATCGTCGTGCGCAACCGCCTGTCGATGCTGGGCTCGCGCAACAAGCAGCTCGTCGCCGACGGATTGAAGGAATTGTCGCTTCGGCTCGGCTTCCGCTATGTCGACGGCTTTGCCGAACGTGTCGTCTACCGCGAATTTTTTCCGCGTGGCCTGACGGCCCTCGACGATATCGATGAAGCGACCCTCGGCATGCGGCCCAATCTCGGCCACGTCACCGCCCGCGAGGAGGTGACCAGCCTGCTCCGCCAGCTCAAGCTGCCGCTCGACGAGCGCGGACGCCGCCGCGCCGCGAACCGCGCCGAATGGTTCAGCCAGGTCGACAAGCCGCTCGAACTTCACGACATCCTCGGCGCCTGACCGGGCGCGGTACGCAGCTACTTCCACTGAAGATTATTTCGACGGAGCCGACGGTTCCACGGGAACCGGGTGGGGCAGTCGCGATTGAACCCCGCGCAGACAGGTTGCGTCAAAAGGACCATAGTACCGAACGTAGTGGTCTTTGTGGTCTTGGAATACCGTGCCCGCTAGACGAGTGCAGCGCACAACGAAAGGGCTGCCAGTTCACAATATTTAGCCTTCCCGTCACGTCACTGTGACATATATTAGGGAATAACCGACAAGAGGCCCAAGAGCCTTCAAGCAACACAATTTCAAACGGGAGTTCAGGCCAGAAGAGCCTGAGCGTGAGGCTGAGGACGAACATGAAGCGTGGAATTGCCGTTCTGGTTTCCGTCACCGCCCTGGTAGGCGTTGCCTATTTCACGATGGCGAAGTGGGCCATCAAGCACGAGACGATCACCTTCTACGATGCCTCGCGCGACAACCGCCCGGTGCCGGTTGATATCGCCGTCCGTCGTGACCGCGAGATGCAGGCGGATAGCGGCTTGATCACGCTGCCGGTCGCAGTGATCAACCACGGCAACACCGTCAAGAACACCGAGTACGGCTTCCTCGCCAACGTCTTTGCGATGCGCGGATATCTCGTGGTCAGCCCGCAGCATGATCTGCCGACCGATCCGCCGATGGTGACCAAGCCGGGCGAACTCTATGTCGGCCGCCTGCCGCAGATTTTGCGTGGTGTGGCCAACATCCATCTGGCGCTGCACGAAATGAAAGGCGTCCAGCCCAACGCCAACTACGACAGGGTGACCATGGTCGGCCATTCCATGGGCGGCGACATCACCATGTATTTCGCCAAGCAGTATCCGGACGAGGTCAAGAAGGTCGTGACGCTCGACAATCTGCGCGTTCCGTTCGTCACTGCCGGCAAGTTCAAGATCCTGTCCTTCCGCTCGAAGGATCCGCAGTTCAAGACTGATCCCGGCGTGCTCCCGACGGACGAGGAGTGCGAGAAGGCGGGCATCACCGTCGTGAAGACGGACTTCCAGCACAACGACATGCGCGACACCGGACCGGATGGCGCGAAGAGCTCGATCCAGGGCATGCTCGACAAGTTCCTGGCGGACACCGACAGCGAAGTGGCGCCGGTTGATACCCTCAACGCGCCGCCCAAGGTGCTCGAGCCAGGCCCGGTCGCGCTGATGGGACGCTCCAAGAGCTGACGCTTCCGTCGGCGGCGAATTTTTCTCATTGCCAGGCCTCCGCTGCTGACTGCCGCGGAGGCCTTTGCACATTGACCGATCATGGCGCGCTCGCCACATATTGGCGGTGTAGTCCAGTGTGCGAGCAGGGATGTCCGGCGAACCGACCAAACCACGAAGCGGCGATGCCGTGTCGGCGCGGGCTGAGGCCGACGGCAGCTTGCCGCAGGCCAAGACGTCGACCAGCGACGACATCGCGGCCTTCGTCGCCAAGGCGCGCGCGATGTCGCCACATGCGCCGGGCGCGAAGGGGCGGTTGATTTTCGCGCTTGACGCCACGATGAGCCGGCAGCCGACCTGGGACATGGCCTGTGCGCTCCAGGCCGACATGTTCCGCGAGGCGGCCGCCCTCGGCAGCCTCGACATCCGGCTCGTCTACTACCGCGGTTTCAACGAGTGTCGTGCGACAGGATGGATCTCCGACAGCACCAAGCTCGCGCGCCTGATGAGCAAGATCGATTGCCGCGGCGGCGACACCCAGATCGGCAGGGTGCTTTCGGAGGCGCGACGCGAAGCGGCATCCTCAGGCGTGCGTGCGGTGGTTTTCGTCGGCGATGCCATGGAGGAGAAGGTCGACGAGCTCTGCGCCAAAGCCGGCGAGCTCGGCATGCTCAAGGTCCCCGTCTTCATGTTTCAGGAGGGCCATGATGCGACCGCCGAGCAGGCGTTCCGCGAGATCGCACGGCTGACCGGCGGGGCCTGGTGCAGGTTCGATCCGGGCGCGGCGGCGCAACTGCGCGAGCTCTTGCGCGCGGCAGCGGCCTACGCCGCCGGTGGCCGCGAGGCGCTGCTCAGGCTGGCCAAGACGACGAGCGGCGCGGCCAAGCTGATCGGCCAGGTGAGGTAGTCAGGCGGCCGCCGTATCCACGACCGCTCGGATCGCCGCACTCATCCTGCCGACCGCCTCGGCAGCATCGGCGCCGACCTCGTGCCGTCGGGCGAGCCATGCGGGATCATTGTAGGACAGCCAAGTGTCGCCGGACGCATCCTGCCAGACCAGCGCCTTCAGCGGCAGGTCGATGCCGATGGTCTGAACGGACTGCATCAGCGGCGTGCCGGCCCTGGCGTTGCCGAAGATCAAGACCTCGGTCGGCGGCAGCGACAGCCCGGCCTCCGCGGCGCCGGCGGCGTGGTCGATCCGCGCGAAGATCCGCATGCCCTTCGCCTTCACCTCGGCTTCGAGCCGGTCCATCGTTTCCCTTGGCCCGTGATGGCTCGATCGGGTCACCAATCCCTCGGCGCTCATCGCACGCTCCGTTCTGCGCTGCGTCGGCCCCACTTTCCGGCGGAAGAGCGCCCGCGGCAAACGAACTTCTCGTGTGTCGGAAGGTCGTCCATGCTTTTTGCGAGCGGGCAGACTATATTCGGATCATGCCGACCCTGATTGCCGGCGCTGTCGCCGTTGTCACGCTTTATCTGCTGCTCCAGATGTTCCGTTCCGCCAATCCGGCGGTGCTCGCGCGTGCCATCAAGGTCGGCGGCGGGGTCGTGGCGCTGGCGGTCGCGGCGTTTACGGGGCTGCGGGGCGAACTGGCGGTCGCAATCCCGCTCGGCATCTTCGGTGCAGGCCTGCTTGGCTGGACGCCGCTCGCGAACTCCAGCTTCGGCAATATCGGCGGGCTGTTCGGCGGTGCGACGCGCTCGCCCGGGCAGACCTCGCGCGTCCGCTCGCAATTTCTGGACATGCGGCTGGACCACGAATCCGGCCAGCTTGCGGGCGAGATCGTCGCCGGGCCCTATGCCGGGCGTTCGCTCGACGAGTTCGATCTCGCCGCGCTGCTTGCGATGTGCCCCGCCTTCGATGCGGAGAGCGTCGCGCTACTCGAAAGCTATCTGGACCGCCGGTTTCCCGCCTGGCGTCAGAACGCGCAGGGAGATGCGGCAGGGCGGCAGGGACGCGCGGCGCCGAGCGGCAAAATGACGGCGGAGGAAGCCTATCAGATCCTTGGCCTGCAGCCGGGAGCGGGGCGCGAGGAGATCGGTCGGGCCCACAAGACCTTGATGAAGAAACTGCATCCCGACCAGGGGGGCTCGACGTATCTCGCTGCCCGGGTAAACGAGGCCAAGGATACTCTGCTTCGCACGCATAACGGCTAACTCCGGCAACTAACGCTACAAACGCCCGTACCGCGTCAGCTCCGTACTGCTCTGTCTGCCGTCGCCCCGATGTCGCCCGCCATTGTCGGCGTGGTCGATCCTTTGAGCAAAAACTTAACCGTAAATCGTTGACGAGAGGTTGTTGCGAAACGGCCTTCGCGCTTGCCTGAAACGACGATGCCCGCGCACGAGGCGCGGGCATCGGGATCGGGTCTATTTAGTCACCGTCAGTTGCGGACGGTGATGCAGGAGATGTCGGCGCGCTTCAGCGTCCGGCAGACCGCCTCCGCCTGGTCGCGCTCGAGCCCGGCAAAGCGGGCACGGAACAGCTTGCGATTGTCCTTGGCGACGACCTCGGTGAACGGATCGGCCTTGCTGAGCAGGCCGCGGGCCGAACTGCGGGCGGCTTCGATGCGCTGCTGCGCCTCGTTCTCGCTCTCCAGCGCGCCGACCTGGACGATCCAGCCGCTGTGCGTGACGACCGGCTTGGTCGTTGCGCTCATCTGGATCGGCTGCGGGGCCGGCTCCGCCGAGGCGAGTTTTGCGGCAGGCGCGGGCGCGGGAGCCGCGGCGCTGGACGCCGGCAGGACGCCGAGGATGCCGTTGCCGGTGCCAAAGCCCGGCGGCTGCGGCGGCATCTCGCTGCGGGCGACTTCGGGCTTGGCAATGACGTCCGGCTTGTTGACGATGTCGGCCTTGGCGACGACGGCGCCGGAGGTTTCCGCGACTTCAGCACGCGCGCTGGAGATCGTGTTGGTGATTGGCGGGGCCGGTTGCGACGGGGCGGCGGAAGCGACCTTCACGGCGCCGGCCTTGACCTGAACCGTCTTTACCTTGACCGGCTTCATCGGCTCGGAGGAGCCCGGAATGATCGAGAGCGGCTGGCTCGAGATCACGCCATTGGTCAGCGGCGCGGGTTCGACCTTGGATTCGACTGCCTTGGGCTCCGGCTTGGCGGCCGGCGGCATCGCCGCGGTGGCAGCGGCAAGCGCGGCGAGGCGCGAGGGGCGCGGCGCGGGCGCTTCCGGAGCGGGGGCTGCGGCGGCCTGGACCTGCGGTGCTGCACGCGCTGGCGTGTCGGAGGCGTCGGCGACGTCGGTGCTGGTGTCGGCACCATTGCGCTCGGTGATGGCGGCCACGGTGCGGGTGCCCGCGCCCTTCTCGAGGTTCTCCGCGAGCAGGTTGCGCATGATGGCGTCGCGCGAGCCGCCGCTGCGGCCGCCCAGGACCACGCCGACCAGGAAGCGGTTGCCGCGGTGAATCGAGCTGACGAGATTGAAGCCGGACGCACGGGTGTAGCCGGTCTTGATGCCGTCCACGCCCTCGACGCTGCCGAGCAGGTGATTGTGGCCCGTGATCGTCCGGCCGCGGAAATTGAACGCCGTGGTCGAGAAGTAGCGGTAGTAGCGCGGGAAGCGATCCTGGATCGCACGGCCAAGCGTGGCCTGGTCGCGCGCCGTTGTGTTCTGCTCGTCGTTGGGAAGGCCTGAGGCGTTGCGATAGACCGTCCTGGACATGCCGAGCGCACGCGCCTTGCGCGTCATCATGCTGGCGAAATCGTCCTCGGTGCCGCCGATATATTCGGCGATGACGACCGCGGCGTCGTTGGCGGAACGGGTGACGAGGCCCTTGATCGCGTCCTCGACCCGGATGGTCTGGCCGGGCCGCAAGCCCAGCTTGGTGGGATCCTGATCGGCCGCATGTTCAGACACCGGCATCTCGGTGTCGAGCTTGACCTTGCCGGACTCCAGACGCTCGAACAGCAAATAGAGCGTCATGATCTTGGTGAGCGAAGCGGGGTGACGAATTCCGTCGGGACTCGTCGCTTGCAGCACCGCGCCGGAATTGCCGTCGACGATGATCGACGCGAATTGCGGGCTGTAGCTCTCACCGGAGTCGCGATGCACGCGGTGCGCATAGTGCCGGCTGCGATGGCGCCGCGCCTCGGCAGCATCGGTCGTGAAGATGACCGCGGTGGTGATTGTAAGAAGCCCGAAGACCCCAGCCCGCGCCAAGCGCGAGGAAGACCAGTTCTTACGAAGCATGAAACCCCGTCCCCGTTTCTGACTTGATCACCGGCTCGTGAGGCAAAATTGTGCCCTCCAGATCCGGGACCATGACCTGCTTGATCCGCCAATCCGCCGGCGCTCATCGTCGGCAATTGGGGCTCAAGCCGCTGTTCTGGCTAAGGCGATGTTCTCAAACGGTTTTGACCGCTTGTCGGAAGCTGAACACGTCCAGGGAATCAGGGTAGGGGCGCTCGGTTTCCAAAAGCTTAAGGAACCCTTGCGTAGATATCCGAGAATCACCTCAAGTTGCATGCATTATTGTGCGTCGCACAAGATTCTTGACTTTTTTGTGCGTTGCACTAATTATGGGCAGCGTCGGGCGGCCCCAAGGAGAACTCCAAGGCTTGAGAGATCCAAGGCTTGAAAAATCTAAGGCTTCCGGACGAGAGCCAGGGAAAAAAGGATTCCATGATGTTCAAGGTTGAAGACTTTCAGAGCTACGGGAAAGAGCAGTTCGAGCAGTGCGTCGCCTCCGCGACCTCGGTGCAGCACGGCATCCAGGCGATCGCCAGCGCCTATGGCGACTACACCAAGAAGTCGTTCGAAGACACCAAGTCCTTCGTTGAGAAGCTTTCCGGCGTGAAGTCGCTGGACAAGGCGCTTGAAGCGCAGACCGATTTCGCACGCTCCGCCTACGAGACCTTCGTTGCGGAATCGCAGAAGATCGCCGGCCTTTACAACGACCTCGCCAAGCAGGCGTTCAAGCCGGTCGAGACCATCGTCTCGAAGTTCACCCCGGCCGCTCAGTAACACTTCGTCAAGTCCTGGAATCGGAAAAGCCCGGCTGGTTCAGCCGGGCTTTTTTCGTGGCCGCGTTCGCGAGGCCTATTTGCGAGACCCAGAGCTTGCTGAGCGCAATGCGGACCTTGTTGAAGGTCGTCGCGATCGCGGTCGAACTCGGCAGCATGAAGAACTTGTCTGAGCTGCTCGCGCAGTTCTGCTGCTGCTTGCGCTCGTTGATTTGATGGTCGCTGCAGTTCGTGACACGGGCTGTCGCCGGCGAGGCTTTGCCGGTGAAGAGCGCGATTGGATGGCTGGTCAATTCGACCGTAGAAAACCGGAGGTGCCGGCCTGCGAAATGGTTGCCGCGGGTTGACGTCGGGTTCCTGGAAGAGGGCAGAAAAATCTGCCGATCGATTTTTTTGTCAAATGGGTCCGGATTGATTAACCTTGGTCAGGATCGCCAGGGACCGGGAATCGGGACCGCTGCGGCCGCATAGGTCGGGTCTTTGCAAGCTTGCGGCGGGCCGGAGGCAGGCCCATATTCACCGATGTCGTTCCGGTGAGGACCGGACCGGTCGGGAGCGGCGATCGAACAAGAAGGCTCGCCTATGCGAGGCTCCGACGGCGGAGCAGCGCAGCGGGTTGCCATACGCTTCCGTGGGGATTTTGAACGCCTGTGCCATGCCGCAACTAACTTCCAGCCTCGATCTGCCCGCGTCAGCCGTCGCCTATGCTCCCCGGATGAGCGGTGACGAGAACCGTTCTAATGCTCCGTCCGGCCCGAGCACCTCGGTCATCACCAAGGTCAAGCCCAAGACCAAGCGGCCCAATCTTTACCGGGTGCTGATCCTGAACGACGACTACACGCCGATGGAGTTCGTGGTGCTCGTGCTGGAGAAGTTCTTCAACAAGGACATCGAGGCGGCGACCAAGATCATGCTGCACGTCCACCATCACGGCATCGGCGAATGCGGCGTCTTCACCTACGAGATCGCCGAGACCAAGGTCACACAGGTGATGGACTTTGCCCGCAAGCACCAGCACCCGCTGCAATGCGTGATGGAAAAGAAGTAGGCGCGTCCCGCGTCCTGTGCGCCTTCTGACATCCATGACACCCGGTCGTATCCTCACGGCCGTCATGGCCGGCGAGCTGCCGGAGTAGCGGGGACCGGCGCCACCTCCGCCCAAATCGGAACGGGTTTTGCATCGAAAATACCGCGCGTGAGTCCAGCGTCGCGGAACCGCTCTTTCGCCGCGATCTTGTATAACTATATGTGACAAAGGTTGTTGTTGCCTGACCGGGCGATGGCGATCATGATGGTGGGGGCCACAGAGGACGCGAATGCCGACTTTTTCTCAAAGCCTTGAACAATCCCTGCATCGTGCACTGGCGATCGCAAATGAGCGTCATCACCAATACGCGACGCTCGAACATCTGCTGCTGTCGCTGATCGATGACTCCGACGCAGCAGCCGTCATGCGGGCCTGTAGCGTCGATCTCGACAAGCTGCGCACCAGTCTCGTCAACTATCTTGAGACCGAATTCGAAAATCTGGTGACTGATGGAGCCGACGACGCCAAGCCGACGGCCGGTTTCCAGCGCGTGATCCAGCGCGCGGTGATTCATGTGCAGTCATCCGGCCGCGAGGAAGTGACCGGTGCGAACGTTCTGATCGCGATCTTCGCCGAGCGCGAGAGCCATGCCGCGTATTTCCTGCAGGAGCAGGACATGACGCGCTACGACGCGGTCAACTACATCAGCCACGGCATCGCCAAGCGGCCGGGCGTCTCCGAGGCGCGCCCCGTTCGCGGCGTCGACGAGGAAACCGAGACCAAGGGTAACGAGGACTCCAAGAAAAAGGGCGAGGCGCTCGAGACCTACTGCGTCAACCTCAACAAGAAGGCGCGCGACGGCAAGATCGATCCGGTGATCGGCCGCAATTCCGAGATCAACCGCGCCATCCAGGTGCTGTGCCGGCGGCAGAAGAACAACCCGCTGTTCGTGGGCGAGGCCGGCGTCGGCAAGACCGCGATCGCAGAAGGCCTTGCAAAGCGCATCGTCGACAGCGAGGTGCCGGAGGTTCTGGCGGCTGCAACCGTGTTCTCGCTCGACATGGGCACGCTGCTCGCGGGCACGCGCTATCGCGGCGACTTCGAGGAACGCCTGAAGCAGGTGCTGAAGGAGCTCGAGGCGCATCCCAACGCCATCCTGTTCATCGACGAGATCCACACCGTGATCGGCGCGGGTGCGACGTCGGGCGGCGCCATGGATGCGTCGAACCTGCTCAAGCCGGCGCTCGCCTCGGGCACCATCCGCTGCATGGGTTCGACCACCTACAAGGAATATCGCCAGCATTTCGAGAAGGACCGCGCGCTGGTGCGGCGCTTCCAGAAGATCGACATCAACGAGCCGACGGTCGAGGACGCGATCGCAATCCTCAAGGGGCTGAAGCCTTACTTCGAGGACTACCACCGGTTGAAATATACCAACGAGGCCATTGAAGCGGCGGTACAGCTCTCCTCGCGCTACATCCACGACCGCAAGCTGCCGGACAAGGCGATCGACGTGATCGACGAATCCGGCGCGGCGCAGATGCTGGTTGCCGAGAACAAGCGCAAGAAGACGATCGGCATCAAGGAGATCGAGACCACGATCGCCTCGATGGCGCGGATCCCGCCGAAGAGCGTGTCAAAGGACGATGCCGAGGTGCTCAAGCATCTCGAGCAGACCTTGAAGCGCGTCGTGTTCGGGCAGGACAAGGCGATCGAGTCGCTGTCCGCCTCGATCAAGCTGGCGCGAGCCGGCCTGCGCGAGCCGGAGAAGCCGATCGGCTGCTACCTGTTCTCTGGTCCGACCGGCGTCGGCAAGACCGAGGTCGCAAAGCAGCTTGCGTCCAGCCTCGGCGTCGAGCTGTTGCGCTTCGACATGTCCGAATACATGGAGCGGCACACGGTGTCGCGCCTGATCGGCGCGCCTCCCGGCTATGTCGGCTTCGACCAGGGCGGCCTGCTCACCGACGGCGTCGACCAGCATCCGCACTGCGTGGTGCTGCTCGACGAGATCGAGAAGGCACACCCTGATCTCTACAACGTGCTGCTCCAGATCATGGACCATGGCCGGCTTACCGATCACAACGGCAAGCAGGTCAACTTCCGCAACGTGATCTTGATCATGACCACGAATGCCGGCGCGGCCGATCTTGCCAGGCAGGCCTTCGGCTTCACCCGCTCGAAGCGGGAAGGCGACGACCACGAGGCGATCAACCGGCAATTCGCGCCGGAATTCCGCAACCGCCTCGACGCCATCGTTTCCTTCGCCCATCTCAATGCCGACGTGATCGGCATGGTCGTGGAGAAGTTCGTGCTCCAGCTCGAGGCGCAGCTCGGTGACCGCGACGTCACGATCGAGCTGTCCGAGGAGGCCAAGGCCTGGCTGATCAAGCACGGCTATGATGAGCAGATGGGTGCGCGGCCGATGGCGCGCGTGATCCAGGAGCACATCAAGAAGCCGCTCGCCGACGAGGTCTTGTTCGGCAAGCTCAAGGGCGGCGGCCATGTCCGCGTCGTGCTGGTCAAGGACGAGGCCGACGCCGAGAAGGACAAGATCGGATTCGAGTTCGTCGAGGGCCCGGTCACGCCGAAGCAGGAGAAGCTGCCCGGCGCCCGCAAGCGCCCGCCGTCAGGCAAATCCAGGCCGGGCGGTCCCGGCGGCCCCTCCAAGGGGCCGACCTCCAGAGGCCCGCTGGTCAAGGTTTGACCGGGAGCGTCATGAACTGAAAGGGCCGGCTGCGAAGCCGGCCTTTTTGTTGCGAACGAGCAAACGTCGCGCGCTCATATCTGCGGACGGGCCAGCGCAAGAAAGCCGGCTCGCCGTGCGGTTGCGGCCTCAAGACCATGGCGTGCCTCCGCAGGCAACACGCTCTTCGCCTCGGCCGCCGCAAAGTGCGGCTGAATGAGCGCATGCTCGCGCTCGTCGACGAACAAACCGATCCACCAATATTCGAAGGCCACGCGTCACCCCAATGCAGTCTCGCGGATTGGCGGTGCCAGATGGCCGATGGGCTCTGTTGCCAAGCGCCAGCCGTGTACAGGACTGCGTGTTGGTCGCGGCAGACGAGCGACCGGTTCGCGTCAATCGTCGCGCCTTAGCTCATTGTCTGAGCATGCAGGCGGTCGGCACTTCCAGCCGCACAAGGCTGTGCCACCGGGGTAGCGCTAATCCCCCTTCATCTGCTGCCCGTCCTGAACCCGCACACGCTCCGCCCCGCGGGCGCCGGTGGGCGACAGTCTCAGCATGCTCAGGAAGGCGCCGCAGAGGGCGAAGCCGACGCCGGTGAGGAGCGCGACCCGCGTGCCCTCCTGTGGGTAACGGCCAAGAAACAGCGCGACCAGCCCGGCGCCGGTGGTCTGGCCCAGCAGGCGCGCGGTGCCGAGCATGCCGCTGGCGCCCCCCGTGCGCTCGCGCGGTGCGGCTGCGATCATGGTGCGGTTGTTGGGCGTCTGGAACAAACCGAAGCCGAGACCTGCGAGCGCCATGCGCCAGGCGATATCCAGCGGCCCGGGTACGGCTGGCAGCAGGGCAAGCGAGGCGAGCCCGCCTGCGAACAACACGAGGCCGATGCCTCCGAGCAGGCCGGCCGGATAGTGCTCGACCAGCCGGCCTGCGAGCGGTGCCGCAAACGCCACGGTGATCGGCCAGGGCGTGATCAGGAGCCCCATATGCACGGCGGAATAGCCGAAGCGGCTTTGCAGGTAGAAGGGGATTGCGACGAAAGCCAGCATCTGGGCGCAGAACGAGGCGATCGAGGTCGCGATCGAGAGCGCGAAGATCGGAATGCGCAACAGATCGATCGGCAGGAGCGGCACGGCCATATGCGTCTCGCGCCAGACGAGGACGGCGCCCGCGATGGCGGCAACGCCGAACTCGATCAGGCAAATGAGGAGCGGCTCGCCATGGCCGACGCTGTCGATCGCAAAAATACCGACGCCGAAGGTAACCGCACTGAGGCCCGCGCTCTGCCAATCGAAGCGATGCTCCGCAAGGCGCGTGTGCGGTAAGCATTGCCAGCCGAGCCCGAGCGCTACCATGCCGATCGGAACGTTGATCGCGAACAGCCAGGGCCAGGTCGCGAGCGCCAGAATGCCCGAAGCAAGCGTCGGCCCGACCGCAGCCGACACCGCCACCACCAGCGCGTTGCGGGCGATGCCGCGTCCGAGCAAGGCGTGCGGATAGGTGAAGCGCACCAGCGCAGCGTTGACGCTCATGATGCCGGCCGCGCCAAATCCCTGGACGATGCGCGCAACCGTCAGCATCGCAAGCGCGTGCGAGACGGCGCAGAACACGGAAGCAAGCGTGAAGAGAAGCAATCCGGCGAGATAGACGCGGCGATAGCCGAGGATCTCGCCGAGCGAAGCCAGCGGCAACAGCGAGATCGTGATCGCAAGCTGATAGCCGTTGACGATCCAGATCGAGAATGCCGGGCTCGCGTCGAGATCGGCCGCGATCGTCGGCAGCGCCACATTGGCGATGGCGCCGTCGACCACCGCCATGAGCAGGCCGAGCGCGATGGTGAGGATCGCCCAGCGGCGCTGCGGCAGCGGCAGGCCATCGGCATGCTCGATGGTGGTTGTCGACATCGTGAACGGCGTTTGGTCGCGTGAGCGGCTGTCGCTGTCGCAACTTGGTCCGCCCCGGCATAGTTCCAGTGCAAGCGAGGGCATTTCGCGCGCTGTTTCGGCGCTAGTTTGACTTCCGCGGCTCCTGAATCGCCTTGAGGTAGTTGACCACGGCCTCGGCGTCGGCACGCCCGAAACGGAAGGTCGGCATGAAGCGATGAATGCTGCTATAGCCGTTCTGCAGGCGTTGCACGAAGTCGGTGTCGTAGAGCTTGTTCTCGCCGAGGGTGCGGAACGGCGGGGCCCGTCGGTTCCGGCTCGCGCCGGAGGTGCCCACCGCGTGGCAGCGTGCGCACATTCTTTGCAGGAGGGCTTGGCCGTGCTGCTGCTCGGCATCCAGCGCGTGGCTCGGCGAGCCCGACAGCACGGCGAGGATCGCAAGTAAAGGCAGCAATCGCTTCATGCGTCCTACCAGCGCGACGTTGC
Organism: Bradyrhizobium sp. UFLA05-109; assembly: GCF_054185165.1. NCBI lineage: Bacteria > Pseudomonadati > Pseudomonadota > Alphaproteobacteria > Hyphomicrobiales > Nitrobacteraceae > Bradyrhizobium > Bradyrhizobium sp. UFLA05-109. The sequence goes on from NZ_JBBIAR010000001.1 coordinate 143,976, forward strand.
CTTGCCGAACACATAGAGCGCGATCAGACCTGCAGTCACCAGCGTCGAGAATACCAGGATGTTGCGATCCCAATCGATCCGCTTCCTGTCCTCTCTGTTGAGGCTGAGGGCGGTGAACAGTGCCTTCATGGCAAATCGGCGCATCAGCAAATCCTCGCCCGTGTACGAATGACACAGGCCGGCGAAGATCGGCTTGATGCACGTCAATGCGTGACTCGCATGCAACCGGGTGACCGGCAGCACGCGATGTCAGCTAGCCGCCCCAGTTCTTGTAGGGACTGTCAACCGTCGGATCGGGTTGATCGCTCGGCACGTACAGATAGGGGGCCGGCGCCCGAGGCGGCGCATAGCCAAAACTCGACATGGGATCCCTATACGCGCGAGGGGCACGGTCAACGGCATAGTGCCGGTGCGTGTGATGCACCGGAGCGGCGCTGGCAGCACTGGATAGCGCGATCAGAAGGCTCAAGAGCAAGACGGGACGCATTGCGTTCTCCCCGGGTGGAACCTGATACCGGCCTTAGGTGAGGTTCGCGTTGCGGTGCCGCAATCGCTCGCGGCTTCACGATCGGTCACATCGGCGGCATCGGGCGGCGCTGTGGCGTCATTGGCCTAGCGCTTGCCGAACCATTCCTCGTGCATCCGCTGATACGCATCGCTCTCGCGCAGCGCGAGAAGCGCTTCGTTCACGTGCTTGCGCAGCGGGCTGCCGGTCGGAAAGACGATGCCGTAGTCTTCCCGATGGAAGACGCTCCCGACGGTTCGTGCCAATCCCCTGCCGTCGTGAGCTGTGTAGTAAAGCAGCGCAGGTGAATCGAAGACGACCGCGTCGATCTCCTGATCGAGCAGAGCCTTGTAGAGGTCATCGACTTTATCGAACTCGCGGACCTCGGCCTTGACCTCGTTCAGATAGAGTGTGGCCGTGCTTCCCCGTGTCGTGCCGACGCGCTTGCCGACGAGATCCTGAGGACTGTTGATCGGTCCCCTGATCTGCTGGACCGTCAGCGATGCCGTCAGTTGTGCCGTATAGAAGGCCACGAAGACCACGCCCGTGAACATCCAGAGCACGGCGACGATGCGAGCGATCCAGTGCCGGGGCATTTGATCCGCCTGGGTCGCCAGCGTGCCTGCGGCCCAAAACATCGCATGGAAGATTCCCGGAAAATACCGGCTCGTTGGAATGATTCCGTTGTGATGATGTCGCTCCACCAGGAAAATCAGATGCGCTGGAATGAGGATCAGGAGCAGCGCAATGCCAAGCCAGATCAGGAGAGTGCGGGAGAAGAACAACTCCACGAACTCGAGCAGCGGATTCGGCTCGACATTCGCAGCGGTACCGCGCACCAGGATCTGTAGTCCCGAATTCAGGATCGGCTGGGAGAAGTCGAACCTGTTCTCGCGATCTGATGTGATCGAGATGGCTGCGATCCCGAGATCTGCCCGCCCGCCTTCCACGGCCGCAAGCAATTCACCGACATCGGGCGTGACGACGTACTCGGTCTCGCGATGCAGTCGCTCCCCAATGCCGTTCCAGAGCTCAATGCTGAAGCCGCTCAGGGTGCCGTTCTTCTCGATGACCAAGGGAGGCACGATGCGGGTCGCGACCCGGAGCTTGGTGGTCCCTTCCTGGGCCATGGAGCCGGAGATGCAGACAAATAGCGCCAACGCCAGCCCAAGGGCTGCGTCGAGCGCCGCGCAGCGCACGAGCATCAGGAAGAGCCGGACGGTCCCTGCAGGAAAACGGACCGCGAGATTGGCGCAAAGCATCAAATCATTTCCAGTCTAGTGCGGCAATTGGCTCTGCCGGAAGTCGCGCGGCGACATTCCGAAATGCTCGCGGAAGACGCGGCCGAAATGCGAGAGGTCGTTGAAGCCCCAGGCGAACGCAATCTCGCCGACATGGCGGTGGGCGAGCATTGGTGAGGCGAGGTCGCGCCTGCATTGGGCGAGGCGTTCGGCGAGCACGTAGCGCTGGAACGACGTATGCTCATCGGCGAGGAGATCATTGACATAGCGCGGCGAGATTCGAAGCGCGGCTGCGGTGTCGGACAGCGACAGATCGGGATCGGCGAGGTGACTGCGGACATGTGCCTTCAGCCGGTAGAGCAGGGCCGAGCGGTGCGTCGAGGAGGGCGGCGTCGTCTTGCCGAGCCGCTCGCTCAGGACCATGGCGACGAGATCGACCGCCTGCTCGGAGAGCGCGACGGCATGCTGCGGATCGATCTGATCGGCGCTGTGGCAAAGCTTGAAGATGAAATCGTAGGCGAGTTTTTGCAGTGGCGCGTCGGAGCCGAACGAGATCGCAGTCAGCGTCTCGGTGGCTCCGAGGCGCCGCTGCAGCATCTCGCGCGGCACCTTGAAGATGGTCTGCGTGAAGGCGTGATCGAACCTCAGCTCATAGGGGCGCGTGGTGTCGTAGAGTGCGAACTCGCCGGGATGGATCACGGTCTCGCGGCCGTCCTGCACGACGCCGCCGGCGCCCTGATTGCCAAGCGCGACGAGAACGAAATCCAGATCCGAACGGGCGATCCGCGACGGCGTGCGGAAGACGTGCTGGCGGTCCGAGCAGACATCCGAACAGACCGCGCGCCCAAGGGAAGCTTGCGTCACCGAGCCGCGGAAGGCGCTGCCGAGATCCGACCTGCAGTCGAGCTCGACGAAGACGTCGCAGACGATGTCCTGCCAGAGCGCGAGGCGCCGGTGGCCGGGGCTGCCGTCCGTCGTGAACTGGATGGTCATGCGCGGGCCTCGCTTTCACACTCCGAACATGGATTGGCCCCGGCGCAGGGAAATTCGGTGCCGCCGTCCGGTCGAATTTTCATGCCGTGGCAGTCGAGCAGGCCTGGTCCAGCCGTGGCTCAATAGACTGCATCGGACGTCTGCCGCGATCAACCGGAAAGCGGCGTGTCCTGGTGGATCACGTGGAGGCGGGAATGGGCATCCAACATCCGAAATACAAAGTCGCGGTGGTGCAGGCGGCGCCGGCCTGGCTCGACCTCGACGCGTCCGTCGACAAGTCGATCGCGCTGATCGAGGAGGCCGCAGGAAAGGATGCGAAGCTGATCGCTTTCCCGGAGGTGTTCATCCCCGGATACCCCTGGCATATCTGGCTGGATTCGCCGGCCTGGTCGATAGGCCGCGGCTTCGTGCAGCGCTATTTCGACAATTCGCTCGCCTACGACAGCCCGCAGGCCGAGAAGCTGCGGCAGGCCGTGCGCAAGGCCGGCCTGACCGCGGTCATCGGGCTCTCCGAGCGCGACGGCGGCAGCCTCTACATCGCGCAATGGCTGATCGGGCCCGATGGCGAGACCATTGCAAAGCGTCGCAAGCTGCGGCCGACCCATGCCGAGCGGACCGTCTATGGCGAGGGCGACGGCAGCGATCTTGCCGTGCACGAGCGCCACGACATCGGACGTATCGGCGCGCTGTGCTGCTGGGAGCATCTCCAGCCGCTGTCGAAATATGCGATGTACGCCCAGAACGAGCAGGTTCATGTGGCGTCCTGGCCGAGCTTCTCGCTCTACGACCCCTTCGCGCCCGCCTTGGGAGCGGAGGTCAACAACGCCGCCTCGCGCGTCTATGCGGTGGAGGGCTCGTGCTTCGTGCTTGCACCCTGCGCGACCGTCTCGGAGGCGATGATCGACGAACTCTGCGACCGCCCGGACAAGCATGCGCTGTTGCATGCCGGCGGCGGCTTTGCCGCGATCTACGGCCCCGACGGCAGTCAGATCGGCGACAAGCTGGCGCCGGATCAGGAGGGGCTTCTGATCGCCGAGATCGATCTTGGCACCATTGGCGTCGCCAAGAACGCGGCCGATCCTGCCGGGCACTATTCGCGGCCCGACGTGACCCGGCTCTTGCTCAACAAGAAGCCCTACAAGCGCGTCGAGCAATTCGCGCTGCCGGTCGACAGCGTCGAGCCGGCGGACATCGCGGCGGCAGCGAGCTAACCAGGGATGGCGACCGTCAGTGCCTGACGTTCAGGCGCTGCGCGTCGCGCAGTGGGCGAGCAGCTCGGGATGCGCGGCGCAGATATGATGCGCGCCGGCGTCCCTGAGCTCGGCTTCGCTGCCATAGCCATAGAGCACGCCGATCGAGGTCATGCCGTTCTTCCGGGCGCCGACCACGTCGTGGCTGCGGTCGCCGATCATGACGGCCGTTTGCGGGTCGACCCTGGCGGTGTCGAGCGCGTAAGCCAGGAGGTCGCCCTTGTCGACGCGCGTGCCGTCGAGCTCGGAGCCGAACACCTGCTCGAAATAATGCTTGAGCCCGAAATGATCGACGATCCGGGTCGCGTACACCGCCGGCTTGCTGGTCGCCACGAACATGCGCGCGCCCGTTGCCGACAGCGCGGACAAGGTTTCCTCGATCCCGTCATACGCCTCGTTCTCGAACAGGCCGACATCGGCAAACCGCTCGCGATACAGCAGCAGCGCACGGCCCGCGAGCTCGTCGGTTCCGGTGAGCTTCTTCAGGCTCGCATGCAGCGGCGGCCCGATGCACCAGGTCAATTCGTCCTCGCTGGGGATGTGCTGTCCGAGCCGTTCCAGCGCATACTGGATCGAGCGGGTGATCCCCGGCTTCGGATCGGTCAGCGTGCCGTCGAGATCAAAATAGATTGTTGCCATTCCGCCCCCGCCTGCGTTGATTATGCCGCCAGTTGCTAGTTGGCTTGGCCTTGGAATTCAAGGGCCTTGGAGTTCAAGGCCGATTTGTCCGATATCGCCGGTATCCTGCCAATGACACGAGCCCGATATGCGCTCTGCCAGGCCGCCGCCGCGCTGTTCTTGGTTGCGCCGGCTGCGGCGTGGGACAATTCGCCGGCGAAGACCGACGTCGCCGTGCCGAGCGTCGAGGAGCTCGCGATGCCGCCGGCAAAGCCTGCCGAGGCGGCGCGCGAGAGCGACACGCGGGAATCGATCTGCCTGATCATCGAGGCGGCGGCGCGCGATGCCAGCCTGCCGCTCGAATTCTTTGCCCGCGTGATCTGGCAGGAGAGCCGGTTTCAGAGCGACGCGGTGGGCCCGGTGACGCGCAGCGGCGACCGCGCGCAGGGCATCGCGCAGTTCATGCCGGGCACCGCCAGCGAGCGCGGACTGCTTGATCCCTTCAATCCGGTGCAGGCTCTGCCGAAATCGGCGGAGTTCCTGAACGAGCTGCGCAACCAGTTCGGCAATCTCGGGCTTGCAGCGGCGGCCTACAATGCAGGTCCGCGCCGCGTGCAGGAATGGCTCGCCGGCACCGGCGGCATGCCGGACCAGACCCGCCACTATGTGGCCGCCATCACCGGCTCGACGGTCGAGGACTGGAAGGCGGCCGGGCGCGGCGGCAAGACGCCGCAAAGCTCACCGCCGACGAGCTGCCGCGAGCTGATGGCGCTGCTCAAGCGTGCGCCCAATCCGTTCGTCGCCGGGCTCGAGCAGCACATCGAGCTTGCCGCTGCAAAGATCTGGGGCGTGCAGCTTGCCGCCGGCTTCGACCGCAACAAGGCGCTCGCGATGTATTCGCGCGCGGTTACGCGGCTGAGCTCGGTGATCGGCGGCCGCGACCCGAGCTTGCTCTCATCGGTGATGCGCAGCCGCGGCACGCACGCCTTCTATCAGGTGCGCATCGGCGCCGACACCCGGCCAGAGGCGGACGATCTCTGCAACCGCATCCGGAAAGCGGGCGGCGCCTGCTTCGTGCTTAGGAACAGGGGCGTGACGGGTTAGGGGTCTTCTGCCTCCCCCTCGTCATTCCGGGGCGCGACGAAGTCGCGAGCCCGGAATCCATCGCGCAGCAACATCTGTGGCCCTATGGATTCCGGGCTCGCGCCCAAGGGGGCGCGCCCCGGAATGACGAAGGGGTGGCGTGCGCGTGCATGCCAGCCCCGCCGCGTGGTTCCTTGACGTGTCGCCTCGCATTGCCCGTTATGCAGGCACGATTCCTCTCCCGGCCAAGACCCCGTGGCGCTTCCTCCGCTCGATTCTCCCGAATGGCACAGTGCCTTTCGCGCTTTTGCGTGGGGGCTGCGCTCGATCACGCAGACCATCCTCACCGTCGTGCTGTTCGTGACCTATCTCGGCATCGGGGCGCTCGCGCATGACACGCATTTCAGCCTGGCCTGGGCGCTGGCCTCCACGCTGTTCGTCTGGGCGGGGCCGGCCCAGATCATCCTGATCACCACGCTCGGCTCCGGCGCGACCGTCATCCAGTCGGCGATCGCAGTGACGGTCAGCGCCATCCGCCTGTTTCCGATGGTGGTGTCGGTCCTGCCCTTGATGCGCACGCCGAAGACAAAACGGCGCGAGCTGATCTTCGCGGCGCATCTCACCGCCGTGACGCTATGGGTCGAATGCCACCGCTTCCTGCCGCAGGTGCCGCGCGAGCGGCGGATCGCCTTCGTCCACGGGCTCGGCTGCGGTCTGGTCTCGGTGTGCCTGACCGCCAACACGGTCGGCTATTTCCTCGCCGCCAACCTCACGCAGACGCTGGGCGCCGCGATCCTGCTGCTCACGCCGCTGTCGTTCCTGTTCTCGACCGCGCGCAACAGTCGCGAGGTCGCCGATGTCGTCGCGCTGGTGCTCGGGCTCGTGCTCTACCCGCTGGCCGCGAAAATGAACAGCGGCCTCGACATCCTGGTCAGCGGTGTCGTGGCGGGCACCATCGCCTATGGCGTCCATTTCTGGCGGGAGGCGCGCACATGAGTGGCTTCATCGGCGACTGGCATGCGCTTGCCGTGCTGTTCGTGGCCGGCGTTATTCCCAACCAGATATGGCGCATGCTGGGCCTGTGGTTCGGTGGCGGCATCGACGAGGGCTCGGAGCTCCTGGTCTGGGTGAGGGCGGTGGCGACCGCGATCCTGGCCGGTGTCATCGCCCAGATCGTGGTCCAGCCGCCGGGCGCGCTCGCCGGCGTGCCCGATGTCTTGCGCTATGGCGCGGTGGTCGCGGGCTTCATCGTCTTCATGCTGACCCGACGCTCGATCTTCGCCGGCGTCGTCGCCGGCGAGCTGTTCATGCTGGCCGGCACGTGGTGGCTGGGCTAAAACCGCCAGCAAACAGCAAGGAACAGGAAAAATGGTTCGCGAAAATGAGCTCCGCGAAGGCGAGGTGGCTATCGAGCTGCCGGCGACGCAGGATGCCGGCCTCGTCTTCATCGGCCGGATCCGCACGCCCTGGACCTCGCGGCTTCAGACGCCGCGGCAAGGACGGCATGACGGACCGGTATGCCGGCTTGAGATCTTCGAGCCCTTCGTGCCGGCGATTAAGGGCGTCGACTTCTACAGCAATCTCGAAGTGCTCTACTGGCTCGACCGCTCGCGCCGCGACATCGTCCTGCAGAGCCCGAAGAACAACCAGAATACCCGCGGCACCTTCTCGCTGCGCTCGCCAGTGCGGCCCAATCCGATCGGCACCTCGATCGTCAAGCTGGTCGGCATCGAGGGCGACACGATCCTGGTGCGCGGCCTCGACTGCATCGACAACACGCCGCTGATCGACATCAAGCCCGACCGTTGCGAGTTCACGCCGCTGGCCGCGCCGCAGCCGGGGGATTTCGAGACGGAGTGAGTCTCTCTCCGATGTCATTCCGGGGCGACGCGCAGCGTCGAGCCCGGAATCCATCGGGCCACAGAGATCGTTGCGAAATGGATTCCGGGCTCGCGCCAAGAGGCGCGCCCCGGAATGACGATGGGGAGAGTCTTAGGCCTTCTTCAACGCCGCCATCAGCTTCGTCGCATGCTCTTCCAGCACCTTGCCGTCTTCCTTGCGGCTCGCGGGCGGCAGCAGCGCGACACCGTCGTGGCGTGGCATCACATGCATGTGCAGGTGAAACACGACCTGCCCACCGGCGGGCTCGTTGAATTGTTGCACCGTGATGCCGTCGGCGTCGAAGGCCTTCATCGCTGCAGCTGCGATCTTGTGCGCGCCGCGCGCGACATGGGCGTAGTCGTCCGGCTTGATGTCGAGGATGTTGCGGGCCGGGGCTTTCGGGATGACAAGCGTATGTCCGGGCGAGCGCGGCATGATGTCGAGGAACGCGAGCACGTGCTCGTCCTCATAGACCTTGTAGCAGGGGAATTCGCCGCGCAGGATTTTCGCGAAGATATTGTTGGGATCGTAGGCGGTCATGCGGCAGCTCCTGAAGTTGCGGCCTTACTGTCATCACCTCTAAGAAGGCGTCAAGGCGCCTCTTCGGCGCCCTTGCGGAACGGGCCCAACTCGGCGAGCTCGCGGCCGGCTTCCGCGACATAGGCACGTTCGCGCTTGAGGTATTCGTCGATGGCGCGGCGCAGGCCCGGATCGGCGATGAAATGCGCCGAATGCGTCGTTCGCGGCAGATAGCCGCGCGCGATCTTGTGCTCGCCTTGGGCGCCGGCCTCGACATATGTCAGGCCGTGTTTGATCGCAAAGTCGATCGCCTGATAGTAGCAGACCTCGAAATGCAGGAACGGATGATGCTCGACCGCGCCCCAGTTGCGGCCGAACAGCGTATCCGAGCCGATGAAGTTGATGGCGCCCGCGATCCAGCGGTGATTGCGGCGGGCCATGACCAGCAGCACGTCGTTGCTCATGGTCTCGCCGATCAGCGAGAAGAATTCTCGCGTCAGGTACGGCCGGCCCCATTTGCGCGAGCCGGTCTCCATGTAGAAATCGAAGAACGCGTCCCAGGCCTCCTCGGTGATGTCGCTGCCGGTGAGCCAGTGGATGGTGATGCCGGCTGCCAGCGCATCGCGCCGCTCGCGCTTGATCGACTTGCGGTGGCGCGAATTCAACGTGGCGAGGAAGTCGTCGAAGGATGCGAAGCCCTCGTTGTGCCAATGGAACTGCTGGTCGGTCCGTTGCAGGAAGCCGTGCTCGGCGAGCAGCCTCCATTCGGCCTCGCGCGCGAAGGTGACGTGCACCGAAGAGGCCTTGCTCACCCCGCACAGCGCGATCAGTCCGCTCGCCAGCGCAGACGCAATGCGCTCATGATCGACGCCATCGCGGATCAGAAGGCGCGGGCCGGTCGCGGGGGTGAAGGGAACCGAGACCTGCAGCTTCGGATAATAGCGCCCGCCGGCGCGCTGATAGGCATCCGCCCAGCCGCGGTCGAACACATACTCGCCTTGCGAATGCGATTTCAGATAGCAGGGCACGACGCCGGCGACGCGGCCATCGAGCTTGGCAACGAGATGCCGCGGCCCCCAGCCGGTCCGCGCCGTGGCCGAACCCGAATTCTCCGCTGCGGACAAAAAGGCATGGGAGACGAAGGGGTTATAGGCGGGTTTTGAGAGCGCGAGGGAGGCGCCGGGCAGCCCGGATGAAGTTCCTGCGTCCTTGCCATTGCAGACACGCGCAGGATTGGCGCAGGCGTCCCAATCCTCAGCGCAAACGTCGCCAATGGAAGGCACGGCCTCGAGCGTGATTTCGGATGATGCCATTGCGTGTCTTGAAGAACCCACTAGCCGAAGATCGTGCATTGCAGCAGCGACTTCAAGGGGCGGGAACTGACGCTCTCGTGCCCGGATGCAGCGCAGCGCGCCCGGGACACGTGACGGGCACGCTACGGCACAAACCCCTCGAAGATCATCTGGTCCGCATATTGCCCGGCCCGCGTCAGCTGCTCGGGCGTGCGCACGGTCCAGCCGAGCAGCGCGCAGCCGAACATGTTGCGCGCGATCCAGGGCGCGGGCGCCGGCAGATGGTCGACCTTGAACGCGACGAAATGCGGCTGGGTTTGAAAGCCGTGCCGCAAGTACAACATGCTGTCGCGCTGGGCTTGCGTCAGCTTCGCCCAATATTCGTCCTCATAGGTCCGCTGCGCGACGATGCCGCGCGGGCGCGAAGGCAACAGCTCGCGCAGCGCCAGCACCTGGTCCGGATCGAAGGACATGCCGACGGCGGGCCCGTCATAGGAGGCCAGCACCTCCGCCATCCGCTTCACGAGCTTGCGGTCGCCGTCAAAATGGCTCTTGACCTCGATCACCAGCGGAACCCGCCCGGCGACCATCGTGCAAAGGTCGGACAACGACATCATCCGCTCGGACGTGTCCTTGAACTTGACGGCCCTGAGCTCGGCCGCGGTCTTTGCGATCAGGTCGCCGTCGCCCTCCGTGAGCCGGCCGAGCGCATGGTCGTGATGCACCATGGCTTCGCCGTCGGCGGAGAGCTGGATGTCCACCTCGATGGCGAAATTGCCCGCGATCGCAGCCTGCACTGCGCCCGGCATGTTCTCGACGATCCCACGTGAAATGTCATGCAGGCCGCGATGGGCGACCGGCCGCGCCGTCAGCCAATCCGGAGCACGCACGCCTCTTGCTCCCGGATCAGGCGACCTCGAACAGGCCCTCGACCTCAACTGCGGCGTCCGCCGGCAGCGAGGCAACGCCGACGGTGGTTCGGGCGTGGCGGCCCTTGTCACCGAAGGCCGCCACCATCAGGTCGGAGGCGCCGTTCAGCACCTTCGGCCCGTCGACGAAATCCGGCGCCGAGTTGATGAAACCGCCGAGCCGCACCACGCGCACGACCTTGTCGAGGTCGCCGAGCGCCGCCTTGACCTGCGCCAGCAGGTTGATGGCGCAGCCGCGCGCCGCCGCCGCACCCTCTTCGATGGAGACGCCGGCGCCCAGCTTGCCCTTGGCGATCAGCTTGCCAGCGGGATCGAAGCAGACCTGGCCCGAGACGAAGAGGAGGTTGCCGGTCCGCACGAACGGCACGTAATTGGCCACGGGAGTGGGGGCCTCGTGCAACTTGATGCCCTGTTCCGCCAGTTTCTGCTCGACCGTGCCCGCCATGTTCCGACCTCGATGTCTTCTGGAAAATTCTGCCCGGCCTCAAGCCGGCCAGCGCGCCTGTTTCGCCGATTGCGCAGTGACATGCAAGGCGGCGAAACGGTGGCCCGGGCGCCCGGCAGTGTTGCATGTTTCCGAGGCAAGGCAGCGATTTTCGGGGGAAAAGCGCAACTTTCCGTGAAGCGGCCGCAGTTGCGACGTAATGCGACGGTCATTAAAATGACGAATCTCGATTTCCCCAAGGAATATTCATGGTGCACCTTTTCCGGACGTCGCTCGGTGTCATGGCGCTCGCGGTTGTCGCTGTTGGCGTTTCTGGCGGGGCTGAGGCCGCGAATGGTCCGTTCCTCTCGCATCAGGCCCTGTACGATTTAAGCCTGGTCAAGTCGCGTTCGAGTTCGATCAACAGCGCGCGCGGGCGCATCCTCTACAGTTTCGCCGGCAATTCCTGCGAGGGCTACACGTCGGAATTCCGCCAGGTCTCCGAGCTCGACAGCGGCGAGGGCAAGGTCACGCTCAGCGACCTCCGCTCCAACTCCTGGGAGGATGCGGCCGGCAAAAGCTATCGTTTCAAGATCGAGACGCGGATGAACGACGCCGACTCGAGCCAGGTCGACGGATCGGCCGAGCGCGATGGCGACCACATCAACGTCAAATTGAAGCTGCCGGTGACGAAGAATTTCACGCTCGACGGCACGACGGTGTTTCCGACCGAGCAGATCCAGCGCATCATTGCCGCCGCCAAGGAGGGCAAGTCGGTGCTCGAGCTCTCCGTCTATGACGGCTCCGACAATGGCGAGAAGGTCTACAACACGCTGACCGTGATCGGCCAGCCGATCCCCGCCGACCGCGCAGCGTCCTCGCCCGATCCGTCGACGTCCGACGAGCACATGAGGTCGCTGACGCGCTGGCCGGTCACCGTCAGCTATTTCGACCGCGAAGCCCAGCAGAAAGAGGGCGAGCAGACTCCGGTCTACGCGATGTCGTTCGAGCTCTACGAAAACGGCGTTTCCCGCGCGCTGGTGCTCGACTACAACGATTTCGTCATCTCGGGTGCACTCGGCAAGTTCGACGTCAAGGATGCCAAGCCTTGTAATTGACAAAGCGTCGTCCTTCCGGGGCGCGCGAGATCGTCCAACCTTGATTCCTCATCCTGAGGAGCGCGGAACGCGCGTCTCGAAGGATGAAGGCTCCGCTGGTGGCCTCGCCCTTCGAGACGCGCGCGAAGAGCGCGCTCCTCAGGCCGAGGGTCCGGCACTTCGTCGCTTTGCTGTGTTCGCAATGACGGTCTGGCTTTGAGCACTGTCCCCCGCTACGCTCCCTCCCAACCACAAACGTCAGGGAGGCACACATGCCGAAGATCGATCATCTCCGCCCGAGCGGCCTGCACCACAATCCGGCCTATTCCCACGTCGTCACGGCCGCCGGCGCGCGCACCATCTACATCTCGGGGCAGGTATCGACTGACGAGGAGGGCAGGATCGTCGGCGAAGGCAATCTCGCCGCGCAGACGACGCAGGTGATGCAGAACCTCGGCCTGGCGCTGAAGGCTGCGGGTGCGAGCTACGCCAACATCGTGAAGATCACCACCTTCGTGGTCGGCTACAAGCCGGAGCTGCGCCCCATCATCGGCAAGGCCCGCTCCGCCTTCTTCGAAGGCATGGAGCCGCCGGCCAGCACGCTCGTCGGCGTCACCGCGCTCGCGGCGCCGGAATGGCTGATCGAAATCGAGGCGGTGGCAGTCGCGGATTGAGGGGTTGCTATTTCGACGTCGTCCTGGCGAAAGCCAGGACCCATTACCCCAGGGAAAAGTTGCGGCGCCGAGCTGTCGACAACGAATCTTCGCCAAACCACGGCCGGTGGAAATGGGTCCTGGCTTTCGCCGGGACGACACCGAGGCACGTGGCGATCGGCCATAACCACAGCAACAGGCGCGCTGCTCACTCCCGCTCCGTCTTCTCCGGTCCGTCATATGCGATGCCGCGGATCACGGCGGCGCTGCCGAACTTCTTCCGCAAACTGTCTACCGCCCGTTCGGCGTGGGCGGCGCGGCGGTCGAGCATGTCGGTGTCGTCGGCGGCCGAGCCCGTGCGCAGGGCGCTGACGCCGGCGCCCATCAGGCGGAAGGCGGTGCCGTCGATCTCCTTGGCCAGCATCTCGCGGCAGATCGAAAAGATTTTTGCGGCGAGCTGCGTCGGCGCGTTGATCGACTGCGAGCGGGTACGCTGGCGGAAGTCGGCGGTCTTCAGCTTCAGCGTGATCGTGGAGCCCGCAAGCTCGCTGCTCTTGAGCCGTGACGAGGTTTTCTCGCAGAGCCGCCACAAGATCTTCTCCAGCGTGGCGAAGTCGCGGATGTCGCTCTCGAACGTGGTTTCGCTGGAAATCGTCTTGGCGCCGCGGTCCGGCTCGACGCGGCGATCGTCGATGCCGCGAGCGAGCCGCCAGAGCCTGCGGCCATCGCTCGGAAACTGTCGCATCAGCTCGATCTCGTCCGCCTTCTGCAGGTCGGCGATGATGCGGAAGCCGCGCTGCACCAGCCGCTCCTGCGTCGCCGGCCCCACGCCGAAGATGAATCCGACCGACCTCGAAGCCAGCATCAGGTGCGCTTCCTCCTGGTCGAGGGGCGCAAAGCCGCGCGGCTTGTCGAGGTCGGAGGCGATCTTGGCCAAAAACTTGTTGCAGGACAGCCCGACCGACACGGTGATGCCGATGTCGCGCTCGACGTCGCGGACGAAGCGCGCCAGCACCTTTGCCGGGATCATGCCGTGAACGCGCTCTGTGCCGGAAAGATCGAGAAAGGCCTCGTCGATCGAGAGCGGCTCGACCAGCGGCGTCAGCGCCTGCATGGCGTGGCGCACCTCGCGGCCGACGCGGACGTATTTCGCCATGTCGGGGCGGATCACGATTGCATGCGGGCAGGCCTCCAGCGCCTTGAACATCGGCATCGCCGAGCGCACGCCGAAGGTGCGCGCGATGTAGCAGGCGGCCGACACCACGCCGCGTTTTCCCCCGCCGATGATCACTGGCTTGTCGGCGATGTCGGGATTGTCGCGCTTCTCGACCGTCGCGTAGAACGCGTCGCAGTCGATATGGGCGATCGTCAGCGCGGCGAGCGCGCGGTGGCGGACGAGGCGCGGGGAGCCGCAGGCGGAACAGCGCCGCGCTGAAATGCCCTGGTCGGCCAGGCAATCCCGGCAAAAGCAGCGGGGCCCGGCCGCCTCGGGCGCGCTCACGGCACGTCGCGCTCCCAATGCGGGTCGCCCAGAACCTGCCGGGCGGCGGCAATGTTGGTCGGATGCAGCTCCGAGGCGCTGGCAAAGGCCTTCACGGTTGCGTCATCGCGCAGCACGAAATCGAGCACGCTGATCAGGAAATTCGGGTCGGAGGCGGCGTTCCGCAGCGTCTCCGGGCCAATGCCTGTCTCGGCCAGAAACAGGCCCAACCGCTCGGGGTCGCCGGCGACGAAGGATAATGCCTGAATCGCAACGATTTCAGCCACTTCGCGGGGGTTTTGAACAGGCTTTTTCAAGCGGACGATTTGCCTTTCCGTTAACTTTCGGGCTCTAATTTGGAATCATCATGCCCGAGTCTGGTGAGCCCAGACAAGCAACTGGAAACCAAATCGCGGAAAGTTGGCCCTCGGGTTTAACGAAACTAGAGCGAATCTGACGCTAGTTTGAATCCAGTTTTCGAAGCGCCGGCGGAAGGCGCCTGAGGCGTTACATGTCGAACAGGTCTCCTGACAATGGGGAGGAACGGGATGGCTAAGACCGTCCTGATCGTGGAAGACAACGAGCTCAACATGAAGCTCTTCCGCGACCTGTTGGAGGCGCACGGCTATCAAACGTCGGGCACCAGCAACGGCTACGAGGCGCTCGATCTCGTTCGCAAGATGCGTCCCGATCTCGTGCTGATGGATATCCAGCTGCCGCAGGTGTCGGGGCTGGAGGTGACGCGCTGGATCAAGGACGATCCGGAATTGCGCAACATTCCCGTCGTCGCGGTGACCGCATTCGCGATGAAGGGTGACGAAGAGCGCATACGCGAGGGCGGCTGCGAGGCGTATCTTTCCAAGCCGATCTCGGTCGGCAAGTTCATTGAGACGGTCCGGCGTTTTATCGGGTAGGGAGTAATTCTGGTGTCCGCGCGTATCCTCGTCGTCGACGACGTCCCTGCCAACGTCAAACTGTTGGAAGCCCGCCTCTCCGCCGAATATTTCGACGTGATGACGGCCGCGAACGGCGCCGAGGCGCTGGCGATCTGCCGAAGAGCCGAGTGCGACATCATCCTGCTCGACGTCATGATGCCCGACATTGACGGGTTCGAGGTTTGCCGCCGGCTGAAAACCGATCCGGTGACGCATCACATCCCCGTCGTGATGGTGACCGCGCTCGACAGCCCCGCCGATCGCGTGCGCGGGCTGGAAGCCGGCGCCGACGATTTTCTCACAAAACCCGTCTCCGACGTCGTGCTGATCGCGCGCGTGCGCTCGCTGACGCGGCTGAAGATGATGACGGATGAGCTGCGCATGCGCGCCATCACCTCGCTCGAGATCGGCGTGCAGGCGCCCGAGCGCAGCGCGGTGGCCGATACCGGCAAGGGCGGCCGTATCCTCCTGGTCGACGACCGCCAATCCTCCTATGAACGGCTGGCGAACCTGCTTGCCGCCGAGCACACCGTCGACGTCGAGTCCAACCCGACGGAGGCGCTGTTCCACGCCGCCGAGGGCAATTACGACCTCTTGATCGTCTCGCTCGACCTCAACAATTTCGACGGGCTTCGGCTATGCAGCCAGGCGCGCTCGCTGGAGCGCACCCGCCACGTGCCGATCCTCGCCATTGCCGACGCCGACAGCGGCACGCGGCTGCTCCGCGGGCTCGAAATCGGCGTCAACGACTATCTGCTCCGCCCCGTCGACAAGAACGAGCTGCTCGCCCGCGCCCGTACGCAGATCCGCCGCCGCCGCTACACGGATCATCTGCGCGACAATGTGCAGAACTCGATCGAGATGGCGATCACCGACGCGCTCACCGGCCTGCACAATCGCCGCTACATGGAGAGCCATCTGGCAACGCTTGCCGAGCAGGCCTCGACGCGCGGCAAGCCGCTGGCGCTGATGATTCTGGACATCGACTATTTCAAGTCGATCAACGACAATTACGGCCATGATGCCGGCGACGACGTCTTGCGCGAGTTCGCGGTGCGCGTGCGCAAATCGATCCGCGGCATTGATCTCGCCTGTCGCTATGGCGGCGAGGAATTCGTGATCGTGATGCCGGAAACCGATTTGCACGTCGCCGGCATGGTCGCCGAGCGCCTGCGCCGCTCGATCGCGGGCGAGCCGTTCTCCGTCCACAAGGGCAGCAAGCGCATCGAGGTCACGATCTCGATCGGCTTGACTACGCTGGAGCAGAAGGGCGAGTCCGTCGCCGACGTGCTCAAGCGCGCGGATACCGCGCTCTATCGCGCCAAGCACGACGGCCGCAACCGCGTGGTGTCGCAGGCGGCGTGACGCGGGCGATGTCCTGCACGACGGCCGTGCAACAATTTCGGTGTCGTCCCGGCGAAGGCCGGGACCCATAACCCCAGGGAGAGGTTGTGGCGCACACAGCCAACCGCGAGTCTTCGCCAAACGACTTCCTGGGGTTATGGGTCCCGGATCTGCGCTTCGCTTGTCCGGGACGACGGAGATGAATTTGGCGAGCACTTGCCTCGCTTCGCTGCCGGCGCCGCCGCATCCCCCACATCCACCCCCGCATTCCGCAGCAGCACCTTCGCGGCTTCCTTCGCCGCCCGCGCCATCGCCGGATCATCGCGCACGAGATCCTGTGCGATCGAGCCATCGACCAGGAGCACGAGCTGTGTCGCAAGTGCCTCGGCCTGAGCGACGCCAAGCTCATTCAGCCGATCGCGAAACCAGAGCCGCCGGCTTTCCTTGAACGCCTTTGCGATCTTCTTCACCGCGCGATCCGCAGGCCCGAGCTCTGCCACCGCATTCACGAACGGGCAGCCGCGAAAATCCTTGGCGGCGAAGCGGCGCTCCAGCGAATCGAAGGTGGCGAGGATCTGCTCGGCCGGCGGCTTATCCGATGGACGGGCGTGAACGAAACGTCGCTCGAGATAGGCGGCGATCAGCGCGTCCTTGGACTGGAAGTGGTTATAGAGCGTGCGCTTGGAGATGCCGATCTCGGCCGCGATCGTATCGACGCCGATGGCGCGGATGCCCTGAAGATAAAACAGCCTATCGGCGGTCTCGAGGATCCGCTCCTTCATATCCGTTTTTGTGGTAGCAGCCATTACACAGATCTGTTTACTCGGCGCTTGACAGCCATTCCATCTTCCAATCTTAATTACACAGACCTGTGTAATCAAGCCGGACGCGGTCGCAGGCCGCGGCTTCGGGAGCAATCCTGCGGCCGAGACAAGAAAAGGGAGAACGACCATGCCGTTGCTCCAGGCGCTCCGCCCAACGCTCCCGATCCTGATCGGCGCCTCGCTGATGCTCACCCTCAGCATGGGCCTGCGGCAATCGCTCGGCATCTTCATGCAGCCGCTGACCCATGACGTCGGCATCTCCATTTCCGACTTCACCCTGGCGATCGCCGTGCAAAACCTCGCCTGGGGCTTCCTGCAGCCGCTCGCCGGCGCGCTCACCGTGCGCCACGGCTTTCGCGCGATCATGATGACTGGTGCGCTCATTTACATTGTGGGCCTTGCGCTGATGGCGAGTGCGCAGGGCATGATTTTCGTGATGCTGGGGGCAGGGGTGCTGATCGGCACCTCGCTCGCCTGCACGGCGGCGGCGATGGCGATGTCGGTGGCCGCGCGGGCAGCACCCGAGACCGTGCGTTCGACGGTGCTCGGCATGGTCTCGGCCGCGGGCTCGCTCGGCGCGCTGTTGTCGGCGCCGACCGGACAGGTGCTCAGCGAGGGCTACGGCTGGCGGATCGGGCTCGCCGGTTTCGTGCTGCTCTCGCTTCTGATGCTGCCGGCGGCCTGGTTCGCCGGGCGCATCGATCGCATTCCGCTGCCGAAGACGAGCGGGCTCGGCAACGTGTCGGCCGCGACTGCGACTGCCACGGCCTTCGGCAACGCATCCTTCTCGGTCATGACGGCGGCCTATTTCGTCTGCGGCATGCAACTCGTCTTCATCACCACGCACCTGCCGTCCTACCTTCAGATCTGTGGCATGGACCCGATGCTGAGCGCCAAGACGCTCGGCGTGATCGGCGGCTTCAACGTGCTGGGCTCGCTGTTCTTCGGCTGGGCCGGCCAGCGCTGGAACAAGCTCGCACTCTTGGGCGGAATCTACGTCGCGCGCTCGCTAGTGCTCGCCTGGTACTTCATGCTGCCGCCGACCGAGGCTTCGACGCTGGTGTTCGGTGCGCTGATGGGATTCTTGTGGCTCGGCGTCGGGCCGCTCGTTGCGGGCGCAGTGGCCGAGATGTTCGGCCTGCAATGGCAGGCAATGATCCAGGGGCTCGCCTTCATGAGCCACCAGATCGGCAGCTTCGTCGGCGCCTATGGCGGCGGACTGATCTATGACGCGCTCGGCTCGTACAACATGGCCTGGCGTATTGGCGTCGCGGTCGGGCTTGCCGCCGGCATCGTCCAGATCGCGTTCGCCTTGCTTCGGCCGACGGCGCCGCCGGTATTGCGGACCGCCTAGGGGGGCGTGTGCTCGCGGGTTCTTCGGTGAGAAGTGGCGCGCAAGGGCCGATGAAATTGGCATCATTACTTGGCTTTGAACCTCGATCCGGACGGCGGCGTCAAAGACCTATGCTTTTGTGGAGCATAGACTCGGTACGATGATAGCCAAGGTGCAAGATCCAATGCAGCGGGAACTGATTGATTGGGTAGCCCGGCAATCCGGCATCGAGTCGGACAAGGCAGAAGTGGCAGTCGAGGCTTTGGTAACGTTCATCGAGAGCAGACTCGCGAAAGGCGAAGCCGTTTCGGTTCCGGGGCTTGGAAAATTCGCGATTGAAAAGCGTGAGGGCACCGAGATCCGCAATCCTGCAACTGGTGCTGTGATCAAGGTCAGGGCTTACAATAGGCCGCTGTTTTTTGCAGCCAAATCATTG
Organism: Bradyrhizobium sp. UFLA05-109; assembly: GCF_054185165.1. Classification (NCBI taxonomy): domain Bacteria; kingdom Pseudomonadati; phylum Pseudomonadota; class Alphaproteobacteria; order Hyphomicrobiales; family Nitrobacteraceae; genus Bradyrhizobium; species Bradyrhizobium sp. UFLA05-109. Next base: position 162,813 of record NZ_JBBIAR010000001.1, read on the forward strand.
AAGGACGCAGTCAACGAGTAGCAGGGACCCGTGCACGGCATCGCCGCCTCACGTGACGATCGGCCGAACGTTCCTCTGCGTCGGGGCAGGATAGGCGAACCATAGCGCCACCCCGGCAGTGCCAAGCTCGCAAGAAATGGGAGCGTGCACAACGTCGCGATGTGTTTTCTAATCTGCGTTCCAAATCCCCTTATTGAGCTTGCGCCAGCCTATGAGTGAAAGGACTGCAAACAATACGGCTGGACCAACAGCCGCAAATAAAAACGGCCGCAAATAAAAACGGGGCCCAGAGGGCCCCGCAAACTCTACGCGCCTAGCCGATCTTACTTGATCTTGGCTTCCTTGAATTCGACGTGCTTGCGCGCGACCGGGTCATACTTCTTCTTGACCAGCTTTTCGGTCATGGTGCGCGAATTCTTCTTGGCGACGTAGTAGAAGCCGGTGTCAGCCGAGGACACGAGCTTGACCTTGATGGTGACCGCTTTGGCCATGTTCAGGACCTCTGAAAATAGGGGATTGAGGAGCCGGCCAAACGGCCCGCGTTGGCCGGCAACCTAGCCACAAACCGCCCAAAGTCAAGGTTTTGCGGCCAGAAACTCGCTCAAATCGGCCCGATTAACCCTCGAAGAACCGGTTTTTCGGCCGCGGCAGGCCCAGATTCTCCCTCAAAGTGGGCCCTTCATACTCTTTCCGGAAAATCCCGCGCCGTTGCAGTTCCGGGACGACCTTGTCGACGAAGTCGTCGAGGCCCGCAGGGACGAACGGGAACATGATGTTGAATCCGTCGGAGCCGCGACTGAGGAGCCATTCCTCCATCTGATCGGCGATGGTTTTCGCCGTGCCGACGAAGGCGAGCCCGCCATAGCCGCCGACGCGGTGCGCGAGCTGGCGCACCGTCAGCTTGTCGCGCGCCGCCAGATCGACCATCCGCTGCCGGCCGCTCTTGCTGGCGTTGGTCTCGGGGATAGGCGGCAGCGGCCCGTCGGGGTCGAAGCCGCTCGCATCGGTGCCCAGGATCACCGAGAGCGAGGCGATGGCGCTGTCGTAGTGCACGCGGCTGTCGAGCAGCGCGCGCTTCTCCTTGGCTTCATCGACGCTATCGCCGACCACGACGAAGGCGCCGGGCAGGATCTTGAGATGCTCTGGATCGCGGCCGATCTTCTCCATGCGGCCCTTGATGTCGGCATAGAGCTTCTGCCCGTCGGCAAGGCTGCCGCCGCCTGTGAACACGGCCTCTGCCGTTTCCGCCGCGAGCTGCTTGCCGTCCTCGGACGCGCCGGCCTGCACGATCACCGGCCTGCCCTGGACCGGGCGGGCGATGTTCAGGGGCCCACGTACCTTCAGATATTTGCCCTGGTGGTCGAGCACGTGCATCTTGGCGGGATCGAAGAACAGGCCCTGTTCGACATCGCGCAGGAAGGCGTCGTCGGCGAAGGAATCCCAGAGGCCCGTCACGACATCATAGAATTCGCGCGCGCGCTTGTAGCGCTCGGCATGCTCCATGTGGTCGTCCAGACCGAAATTCAGCGCCGCGTCCGGATTCGAGGTGGTGACGATATTCCAGCCCGCGCGACCTCCGCTGAGATGGTCGAGCGAAGCAAAGCGACGCGCGACGTGATAGGGCTCGTCAAAGGTGGTCGAGCCCGTCGCGATCAGGCCGATGCGCTCGGTCACGGCGGAGAGTGCTGACAAAAGCGTGAATGGCTCGAATGACGTCACGGTGTGGCTGCGCTTGAGCGCATTGATCGGCATGTTCAGCACGGCGAGGTGATCGGCCATGAAGAAGGCATCGAACTTGCCTGCCTCGAGTTTCCTGATCAGCTGCTTGATGTGCCCGAAGTTGAAATTGGCGTCGGGCCAGGCGCCGGGATAGCGCCAGGCGCCGGTGTGGATGGAGATCGGGCGCATGAACGCCCCGAGCTTGAGTTGCCGTTGTGCCATCGCCCCGTGTCCGTGCTGGGTGTCGTTCGACATGACATAGGTGCGGCGCGGAGTTGCGCCATCGGCCATGCGCAGAACAATTTTTTGTTTTTCGCTCGCAATTCAGCACGTTCGTCATTCCGGGGCGCCGCATAGCGGCGAGCCCGGAATGACAGGGAGGAGGGGACTCCTCTCGAACCTGTCAGCCGTCCCGGCCGACAAAGTCTTGTTTCCGCGAGACGAGAGCCAATGCCCATCGCCGACGCAACCATATTGGACGGCACAATTCGCATCGATCGGCCGATGCCCTGGATCGGCCGGCTGCTGTCGCTGCCGCTGCTGGCGGCGAGCGCATACCTGCTTTGGAACGTCGCCCTTGGGCTGCGACAGGACCTGTCCGGCTTCGGACGGCTGGCCGATGACTGGGTGCCTGTGCTGGTTTTCGCTGGGCTCGGCCTTGCGGTCGGCATTCCCGGCCTCATTTTGCTGACGTTCCGCTATTTCATCGTTCTGAACGACACACAGCGCCGGGTTGTCATCACCAGACAGTTCGGTCTGCTGAATATCCGCAGCCAGCGCAACCTGGCGGACTATCATTTCATCAGCATCACCGATGACGGCGATGCGGAGCTGACGACGTACGACGTCAACCTCTGCGGCGACAAGGGCACCACGCCCATCACGCTGTCGAGCTTCACCAGGCGCGAAGACGCGACCGACTTTGCGAATGAGCTCGGTCGCAAGATCAAGCTTCCGGCACGCGACTATGTCGGCACGGAGCCTGACGCGGACGAGTGATCCGTCTCAGGTCAGCCCAAAATATCCTTCTGCATCTTGCCGCCGTAGAAATGGAAGAACGGCACCGGCGCGTCGTGACGAAGCGGGCCGGTGGCGAGCCGTCTGTCCAGCTCGTTGAGCACGTTCCGCGTCATCGGATGCAGGTCCGCGAGCGGCTGTGAGCCGAGCTCGACCCAGACCAGCTCGACCAGTTCGGCATCGGCATGCACCACGCCCTCGACGCGATGGGTGATTGCGGAGGCATCCGCGGTGAAGAAGCGCGTGTCGAAACGCTTGACGCGGCCGGGCGGCGTGATCGCGCGCGCGATCAGGAACAGGCCGGAGGGATCAGGCAACAGTCCCGCATCCGCAAACGGCTTCCAGGGGCCGTCAAGCTTTGGCGCCTTGCCGTCGTGCTGACGCCCAAGGCAGAGACCGGTTTCCTCGCAGGCCTCGCGGATCGCCGCGATCGCCAGCGATTTTGCACGCGAGGCCTCCGTCTTCGGGCTGCCCTTGAACAGATTAGCCTGAAGCTCCGGCGTGATCGGCGCCGCGCAGGGCACGCGATAGTCGGCCTTGTCGACGCGGCCGCCGGGGAACACGAACTTGCCGGGCATGAACACCACCTTGTCGTGGCGCTTGCCGACCAGCACTTTTGGAATGGATCCGCTGCGATCCACGAGGATCAGGGTGGCAGCATCCTTCGGCCGAAAATAAGGATGGTGATCGGGCTCCTTCTCGTCGTGAACCTTCTCTTTTTCCGCCTGCGCCGTATCCGTCATTTCCTCACCGAACGTGTTTTGCTTATTGTGATTAGACCGGCGGAATACCATCCGGCGGGTTCTCGTCAAAGCCGTGCATGCGCAGGGCCCATTGCAGGCCGACCACGGCGCCCTTCACAGGTTGCAGCAGCGCGAGCGAGGCGACGAAGGTGAAGGGCAGATAGGCGGCAAAGCTGATCCAGGCCGGCGTGGTGTAGTTGGTCTCGATCCAGAGGATGGTCGGCACCACGATGTGGCCGACGATGACGATCACGAGATAGGCGGGCAGGTCGTCGGCGCGATGCGGCGTGAAGTCGAGCCCGCAGGCCGAGCAGTTGTCGGCGGTTTTCAGGAACGCGCGGAACAGCTTGCCCTGGCCGCAACGCGGGCAGCGGCCGCGGAAGCCGCGCTTCATCGCATCCCAGACGTCGCGCTTCTCGACGAGGCCGGTCTCACGCGTCCAGATCTTCGGCGCGGTGCTCATCGCTTCCATGCCTTGTTCTTTCCCTTGCCTTTCGCGCCCTTGCCCTTCTTCCCCTTGCCGGACTTCCTCTGCTTCTCCGGCTTGTGCTTCTTCTCGGGACTGCGTCCTGGGCGCGCCTTCGCCGATTTGCGCGATGTGCGAAAATCCCTGCGGCTGCGCGGCGCGCTCTCGCCGGCCGATAGCAGTTCGAAGCGCAGCGCACCGGCAATGGGAGCAGCTTCTATCAGACGGACGTCGACGACATCACCCAGCTGGTGCATGGCACCGCTGCGCGAGCCGACGAGGGCGTGGCGGCTCTCGTCATAGTTGAAATATTCCGTGCCAAGGGATCGGATCGGGATCAGGCCGTCGGCGCCGGTGTCGTCGAGCTTGACGAACAGGCCGGCGCGCGTGACGCCGGACACGCGCCCCTGGAACGTCGCGCCGATGCGATCGGCAAGATGATGCGCAATCAGGCGATCGACGGTCTCGCGCTCGGCCTTCATCGCGCGCCGTTCGGTGACCGAAATATGCGCGGCGACTTCGCTTAAGGTTTCCGGCGTCTCGCTGTCGGGCAGCGCGCCTTCGCCAAGGCCCAGCGCGCGAACCAGCGCGCGATGCACCACGAGGTCGGCGTAACGGCGGATCGGCGAGGTGAAATGCGCGTAGCGGCGGAGGTTGAGGCCGAAGTGGCCGTAATTCTCCGCCGAATATTCCGCCTGCGCCTGTGCGCGCAACACCACCTCGCTCACCAGCGGGTAGTAGTCGTGACCCTCGAGCTGGGCCAGCACGCGGTTGAACAGGGTCGGGCGCAGCGGGCCGCTCTTGGCAAAGGGAACGTCGAGCGTCTCCAGAAACTCCTGGAGCGCGTGGACCTTTTCCAGCGTCGGCTCGTCGTGCACACGATAGATCAGCGGCAGCGACTTCTTCTCCAGCATCTCCGCCGCCGCGACATTGGCGAGGATCATGAACTCCTCGATCAGCCGGTGCGCGTCCAACCTTTCAGGCACGACGACGCGATCGACCGTGCCGTCGCTCTTGAGCAGGATCTTGCGCTCGGGCAGATCGAGATTGAGCGGATCGCGCTCGTCGCGGGCGCGCTTGACGCAGGCATAGGCGGCATAGAGCGGCTTGAGGATCGGATCGAGCAGGGGACCGGTGGTGTCGTCCGGCCGGCCGTCGATCGCGGCCTGCGCCTGCGCATAGTGCAGCTTCGCCGCGGAGCGCATCAGGATGCGATGGAACGAGTGCGAGCGCTTGCGGCCGTCGGGACCGATCACCATCCGCACCGCAAGCGCGCCGCGCGGCTCGCCCGGTACCAGCGAGCACAGATTGTTGGAGATCCGCTCCGGCAGCATCGGCACGACGCGATCGGGGAAATAGACGGAGTTGCCGCGGTCGATCGCGTCGCGGTCGAGCGCAGTGCCCGGGCGGACGTAGAAGCTCACATCCGCAATCGCGACGTTGACGATGAAGCCGCCTCTGTTGTTGGGATCATCGTCCGCTTGCGCATGCACCGCGTCGTCATGATCCTTGGCGTCGGGCGGATCGATGGTGATGAGCGGGACGTCGCGCCAGTCCTCGCGTCCCTTCAGGTTCGCCGGCTCCGCCGCTTCTGCCTCGCGCTCCGCGGTGGGGGAGAATTGCAGGGGGATGTCGTGGGCGTAGATCGCGATCAGGCTGATCGCCTTCTCGGACTTGACCGAGCCGAGCTTCTCCTTGACCCGGCCTGATGCAAGGCCAAAGCCACGCGAGCGCACGATGTCGACGCTGACGAGGTCGCCGTCCTCTGCTCCCTGCGTCTCGGTCTTGGCAATGTTGAGCTCGCGGTCAGCGAACTTCTTGTCGACCGGCACGAGCCGCCCGCCGCCTTCAGGCAGGCTGCGGAAGACGCCGAGGATGCGGCTCTTGGCCTTGTCGATGACCTTGATGATGCGGCCGCGCCAAGCGGGGCCTTCGGTCTCGTCGGAGCGCTCGATGCGAAGCAAAGCGCGGTCGCCGACGCCGGCCGCCGTGCCCGGCTTCGGCCGGCGCGGCATCTCGATGAGGATCTTTGGCGGTTCGCCGCTCTCGACCTCGTCCCATTCGGCGGGGGAGGCGATCAACTCGCCATCGCTGTCGCGGCCCGTGATGTCGGCGAGCAGCGTCGGTGGCAGGCTGTCCGGCTCCGAAACCTTGTGGCGCTTTTTTTTGATGATTCCGTCGTCGGCGAGCTCGCGCAGCATGCGCTTGAGCTCGACGCGATCGGCGTTTTTCAGGCCGAACTCGCGTGCTATTTCGCGAGTGCCGACCTTTCCTGGATTTGCCTTGATGAAGGCGACGATGGCGTTCCGATCGGGAAAGCCATGGTCATTCTTACGTTTCACTTAACCTCTAATTCTTGCCGGCACTCTTCTTGGCCGGTGCCTTGGCTGCGGCAGGTCCCTTTGTCGGCGACGTCTTGGCGGTCGACGACACGGCTGCGCGTGCCTTGCTGGTTGATTCAGATTTGGTTTTGGCCGCGGCTTTTTTCGCGGCCGGTTTCTTTGCCGGCTTGGGCGCGTCCTCGCCCTCGGCGGTCTTTGCCGTGGTCTTGGTCGCCTTCGCCTTCTTTGCTTTGGCCTTGCCGCCAGCCTTTCCACCGCCCTTGGCCGCGCGCTCGTCGATTAGCGCGATCGCCTGGGGCAGGGTGATCGCGTCCTTCTCGAATTCGGCAGGGATCGTCGCGTTGACGCCACCTGCCGTGACATACGCGCCGTAGCGACCGCTCTTTACGGTGACGGTGCCGAGTGTCGGATGATCGCCAATTGCCTTGCCGGGATCGGCGCCGAAGCGGCGGCTCGGGCCCTTCGCGACCTTCTCCGCGATCAGCGTCACCGCGCGGTTGAGGCCAATGTCGAATACCTCGTCGCCGGCCTCCAGGCTGGCGTAGGTCTTCTCGTGCTTCACGAACGGTCCGAAGCGGCCGAGACCTGCGGTGATCGGCTGACCGGTCTCCGGATGCTTGCCGATCTCGCGCGGCAGCGACAGCAGTTTTAGCGCAAGCTCGAGATCGACATCGCCGGGCGAGGTGCCCTTCGGGATGCCGGCGCGCTTCGGCTTCTCGCCTTCCTCATAGTCCTTCTGCTCACCGAGCTGGATGTAGGGCCCAAAACGGCCGGCCTTGACCCAGACCTCGAAACCGGTGTCGGGATCCTGGCCGAGCGAGCGGTCGGCGCTGGCTTCACCGTCCGCGGCGAGCTGGCGGGTGTAACGGCATTCCGGATAGTTCGAGCAGCCGACGAAGGCGCCGAACTTGCCGGCCTTCAGGTTGAGCCGGCCGCTGCCGCAGCTCGGGCACTGCCTGACGTCGCCGCCATCGGCGCGGGGCGGATAGATGTGCGGCCCGAGCATCTCGTCGAGCACGTCGAGCACCTGCGCGACGCGCAGATCCTTGATCTCGTCGACGGCGCCGATGAAGTCGCGCCAGAAATCCTTCAGCACCTGTTGCCAGGAGATCTCGTTGTTGGAGATACGGTCGAGCTGTTCTTCCAGATCAGCGGTGAAATCGTATTCGACGTAGCGGCTGAAGAAGCTCTCCAGGAACGCGACCACGACGCGGCCCTTGTCCTCGCCATGCAGGCGCTTCTTCTCGAGCTTCACGTAGCCGCGGTCCTTCAGGACCTGGAGGATCGAGGCATAGGTCGAGGGCCGGCCGATGCCGAGCTCTTCCATGCGCTTGACGAGCGAGGCTTCGGAGAAGCGCGGCGGCGGCTCGGTGAAATGCTGGGTGACGGACAGCGACTGCCGTTTCACGGCTTCGCCTTCGCTCATCGCGGGCAGGCGGCGGGAGTCCTCGTCCTCCTCGTCGTCGCGGCCCTCCTGGTAGAGCGCCAGAAAGCCGTCGAACTTGATGACCTGGCCGGTGGCGCGCAGCTCCAGCGTGCGGGAGCCTGCCTTTGCCGTGATGTCGACGGTGGTGCGCTCGAGCTCGGCCGCCTCCATCTGGCTCGCGATGGTGCGCTTCCAGATCAGCTCGTAGAGTTTTGCCTGATCGGCATCGAGCCTGCGGGCCATGCTGGCGGGCCGGCGGGAGAGGTCGGTCGGGCGGATGGCTTCGTGCGCTTCCTGCGCGTTCTTGGCCTTGGTCTGGTACTGGCGGGGGCTGTCCGGCACGTAGGCGTTGCCGTAGTCCTCGCCGATCACCTTGCGCGCCTGGGTGATCGCTTCGCCGGCGATCTGCACGCCGTCGGTACGCATATAAGTAATGAGTCCGGTGGTCTCGCCGCCGATGTCGATGCCCTCGTAGAGCCGCTGCGCGATCCGCATCGTATGCGCCGGCGCAAAGCCGTATTTGCGGCTGGCTTCCTGCTGGAGGGTGGAGGTCGTGAAGGGCGCCTGCGGATTGCGCCGGGCCGGCTTGGCGTCGACCGCAGTCACCGCGTAGGTGGCCAGTTCCAGCGCCTTCTTGAACTCTTCCGCTTCCGCGCCGGTGCCAATGTCGAGCCGCTGGATCTTCTTGCCGTCGGCGCCGACGAGACGGGCCTCGAAGGCGTCGCCGCGCGGCGTCAGCAGGGTCGCGATCAGCGACCAGTATTCACGCGCGACGAATTTCTCGATTTCGAGCTCGCGGTCGCAGACGAGGCGCAGCGCCACCGACTGCACGCGGCCGGCCGAGCGGGCGCCCGGCAGCTTTCGCCACAGCACGGGGGAGAGGGTGAAGCCGACCAGATAGTCCAGCGCGCGGCGCGCCATATAGGCGTCGACCAGCGCGCCGTCGATCTGGCGGGGATTCTTCATCGCTTCCGAGACCGCCTGCTTGGTGATGGCGTTGAACACCACGCGCTCGATCTTCTGGTCCTTCAGCGCGCGCTTTTCCTTCAGCACCTCCAGCACGTGCCAGGAGATCGCCTCGCCCTCGCGATCGGGGTCGGTGGCCAGGATCAGGCGGTCGGCGCCTTTCAGGGACTTGGCAATGTCATTGAGCCGGCCGGCCGCCTTGGGGTCGACCTCCCAGATCATCTTGAAATTTTCGTCCGGATCGACCGATCCGTTCTTCGCCGGCAAGTCCCGGACATGGCCGAATGAGGCCAGAACCTCGTAGGACGAGCCCAGATACTTGTTGATCGTCTTGGCTTTCGCCGGCGACTCCACAATGACGATATTCATGTAGTTCCAGTAACTTACGGGAGAAATTTAGGCCAAATTCGAAGGGACTCGGGTCGGCCGTTTCGACCCGAACATGGGTGGTGAGGCCGTCCCTGTCAAATCGAGCGGTGTAGAAGAGGCCGAAAATGAGCAAAGTTTCATATCGGATAAGTTGTAAAATACCGCCTTTGAGTTGTGAGGCGGGGCGGCGTAGAGTTGGAGGCGAGCAAGGATTCGGATGGGGTCTGGTGACAAAACCAGCAAGGAAGCGGACGCAGGCCGCCTCGGCCGGAGGAAAGCATTCGCGGAGTGAGGAACCGGGTGAGGGCGGGGCGGATGAGGCTGTCGCGTTCATCGCCGAACAGGTGGTTCATCTGCGGCAGGTCGCCGAGCGCCACAAGCTCGACGTGTTGCATTATCTCCTCGGCATGACCCAGTTAGAGGCCGACGAGCACCTCCGCCTGCGCAGCAAGCGCAAGCTGTCGTGAGGAGCCGAATCGAGGAATTCAGCGCTGCGCTAATAATCTAGACTTCTGTAGGATCACGCCTGAGTTGGTCGGCCGATCTTCGCGCAGTGGCTGCACGCCAGTCGATATGCCGTACGAGCGCCAGGATCGTACGAGTAATTGGGGCTGCTACGCCCCGCTCGTCTGCGCGGCGGACCACCGCGCCACATATCGCCTCGATCTCGGTGGGTCTACCTGCAATCACATCTTGAAGCATGGAAGGCTTATGATGGATGTGGTGTGCCAGTGCATCGGCCAACATCACCTCCACATGCTGCCGCTCAACCGCAAAGCCGCAGGCGATCGCCGTGGTACAGACCTCCGAGACAATCTGAAAAGCCAACGCCCGCGTTTCCGGGTGAGCGCCGATTTGCCCCACCGCTGAGCCGGTGATTGCGCAAAGGCCGTTCAATGCGGCGTTGAACGCCACTTTTTCCCAAATCGCCGCTTCGGCATGTGGATCGACTACTGCATCGAGCCCGCTGCGCGCGAACAGGTCGGGTAGGAGGTCCAGTGTCGGCGAGGCTGGTTCGCCTGCCGCCGCAAGCCGGGCAACGCCGTGACCATGAGATTCGACGCGGCCCGGCCCCTTGAGATCGGCGGGGTAAGTTGTAATGCCGATCAGCACATTTTTGGGATCGGCGAACTCCGTGAGAACAAGCTTGTTATCGAGTCCGTTTTGCAGGCTCAATAACGCCGTGTTTGGGCCGATCGCGCTACGTATGGCGGTTAGTGCCTGTCTCGTGTGCATCGCCTTCGTGAAGACGATCACGAGGTCGTAGACCCCACTCACCTCCGAGGGAAATAGAACCGGGACGTGAATGCGGCGTTCGCCTGCGTCCGTCTTGAGGTTGAGGCCGTTCTTGCGGATCGATTCGACATGAGCGACGTCGAGGTCGATTAGGGTAACATTTGCTCCGCCCTCGAAGAGACTGCCCCCGAACAACGATCCCATTGCACCGGCTCCGAGAACGGCGATACGGAGTGACTGGTTGCTCTCGCCGGACATCGTTCCTCTTTTCATATTATCACACCGAGCATTTTCGCTTAGCCGCCGCCCGATCTTGACTTAGATCAAGCAGCAACGCGCAGCGCGGTGGCTATTCAGCGCGTGCATCGCAGTAGCCAAAGTTCGCGCTTGGCGAATTGCGCGGAAGGCTCGGGTACTGACCAAACGACAATAAGGTCTGCCGTTCCCTGGCCGGCGAACGAATCTTTCCGCGGTGACAGTCTGGATTGCAATCGCTGCGCTCGCAACGACTGAGCAGGGCGGCTGCGGTCTACATGTCCGTCACGCGATAGACGCAGGCGGCTCCCTCGACTCCCCGAAGCGGTGCGTCGAATGCGACGACGTTGCGGCCGGCGAGGAGCTGACTTACCCCTGGTGCCGAATAGAGCGCTTCCGAAAGGCAAATTTCTCCGGCATCGGCCAGTGCTTGGACACGCGCCGCAACATTTACGGTCTGCCCGAAATAGTCGAGGTTCTCGTTCAACGTGACCGCGATCGAGGGGCCGCAATGGGCTCCTATCTTCAGGATGATGCTGGGATCGCCGTGCTCGGCATTGTAGCGCTCGATGTCTGCCAGAATATGCAGCGCAGCCGAGACGGCATCGGCCGGGCGGGAGAACACGGCCATCACGGCGTCGCCGATCGTTTTGACGATGGCGCCAGAATGCTCCTGCACGGTTGAGCCCAGCAGGGCGAAGTGCTCGCGTACCAGCGCATAGGCATTGAGGTCGCCAAGCCGCTCGTACATGGCGGTCGATCCCTTGAGGTCCGTGAACAGCAAGGTCACCTGCCGGATGCCAAGGCCTTCCTTTTCATCGACGCGCTCCGATCGGAACAACCGTCGGAAAGTTTGTCGGGCGAGCAGCATGCCGCCCGACAAATAGGGATCGAAGTCGAGCGCGGGCTTGACTGTCTGCGCCAGGATCTCCGGCGGCCAGTTGATCAGGAGCAAGGAGCCGCGTGTGTCGGAGCTATTCTCCACCTCAACCACCACCGGTCCGGGCGGCACGGCGGATGTGAGCGGAGAAAAACGGTGTCCATCATACTTGATTGGCAAGCGCGCCGGAGCCGATGCGGGCTCGCCGGCCACACTCACTGCGAAGCTGGCCTGCGTCTGCACATTGACCCCGGCGAGTGCGCCGGGGCCGAGCTCGACCATGAGCGACGTGGCGGAGCCCGGAGGCAGGAACGACATGCCGCGAACGAGACCGCGCAGAACGTCGAGAAAGCGGATCGGCTGACCCGGCAAGCGCCCGTCGGCAAGAAAGCGGGCCTTCCAGTGGAAATCTTCGACCGAAAGCGACGCCAGATCGTGGAACGGAAGCCTTCGAAGCTGCGGGGATACCGTAAAAGTCACTTCGATGAAGTCGTCGAGGTCCGTATCGCCGGTGACATCGCACAGACCGCAGACGTAGTGAGTTTTCAGGGTTCGCAAGGCGCCGAAACTGTCGAGCACCATGCCGGACTGCGGGCAGACGACATCCCAGCTCATGTCGAACAGACCGCTCCGCGTTGCATGGAGAAACAGGTCGATGCTCTCTGCTTCGCTAACGGCGCGGTCACGCGCAAAGGAAAGCGGATTGACGCGATAAAGCGAGAGGTCGTCGCCACCTCGGATCAAGCTTTCGAATTTGGAGATGACCCGCGGGCTCCAAGGCCGGGCCTGCTCGACCTCGGTCATCCTGCTTTCGAGGAGCCGCTCGTGAACGTGATGCATTTTCCCACCCAAGTCGTCGAGGAAGTTGAACGGGACTTCACGTGTCGGCGAAGATGGCGCCATCCTCCGACCGCCCGAGAGTAGCATAAAACTCCAGGGACAGGTGCATGCTTTGGGGGCCGGGCCAGGGGTAACATGAGCAAATCTGGTCCGCTTCGCTGAGAGGACCTCAACGAGATGTGCCGCCACGTCGCTCATGGGCCAACAAGCGACGCAAGAAAAAGGCTGCCCCACTGAGGCGGACATATAAAAATTTTGGGTGCCACGTAGTGGCACCACCAGGTGGCATTAGAGATTATGCCTTATCGTGCGCGTACTTCTCCAAGACCAGCCGATTATACTCATCTCTCACAGCTCTCCGTGAAATATGCCCTTTTCGGTCTTTGGCAATCTTCAGAAGATCGGGATCAGTCGGTGCCCGTGATTTTCGTCTGAATCTGCCAAAGAGCTGGCTAGTAGGCCCCGAGGTTCTTCCAAACAGCCGGTCAAACCATCCCATTGTGTCCTCCCGGTCAGACTGCGAACTACGGCACTGTCACCGTGGCGCCCGAGACAGCGGCCTGCATGTCCATGGAGTATAGGTCATGTGGCCGCGCGGTCAAAACCCGCGTGACGATAGGTGACATTGTTTTTGTCGCAAAGACACGTCGTTTTGAGAGGGAATTTTATCGATCGTATGCGCTCTCGATGGAGGCCAGCGCATGGTTGAGCTTTGGAACAAATGTTACGAGACCTTGGCCTCGATCGAGGCGCTCGCCACTGTCGTCGTTATTGCCGTGGTGGCTGCTGGTCTTATCACGCTAGTGGAAGGACGGCGGCGTCCGACAAAACACTGATCTGGGGAGACGCCGGCAAACCGATGACCCAGACGAGAGTAGGTTCGGCGTGGGCTCGCCGGCATCCTCGTGAGACCGCTTGGACCAGTCGCTTCCGGTGCACCTCAACTCCAGACATCTCGCCGCACTGCGCTAGCTATCGCGATGCGCCAACAGGGGACATTGACCCGTTCCCGACTCGATGTCGGCACTATTCGCCGCGACCGATCCCAGTTGCTGCTGCCGAAAGCGACGTCGGATCGTGAAAGGGAAGCCTTCGAAGCTGCGGGGATACCGTGAAAGTCACTTCGATGAAGTCATCGAGGTCCGTATCGCCGGTGACATCGCACAGAAACGGACGTTGATGAATTTTATTTGGCAAGAGCGCCGCGGAAGACCGCCTCAATGTTGTTGCCATCTGGATCGAGCACAAAGGCAGCATAGTAATTCGGACTCCGCAGACCGGGCGCTCCATTTTCGACGCCACCTGCCTTGAGGGCGGCGGTGTGGAACGCATCGACTTCGGCTCTGCTTTTGGCCGCAAAGGCGGTGTGCTGTTTGACCGAGTGTTGGTGAAATCGGTCAATCCAGTAGACAGGATACTCGAAACCGTAGCCGACGCCATCAGTCCCCCTATCATCGGGTATCTGCATCACTCGGCGCATACCTAGCGCTCCCAATGCCGCATCGTAGAAGGTGGCCGAACGCGCGACGTCCGCCACTCCAATGCCGGTGTGGTCAATCATTGCGGCCCTCTCCTCAATTCTGGAAAAGTCGTGATTCATCATTCTCCAAGCCGGAGAGGTTGTTAGCGATGTTTGACTTGAACTTCGCACCTTATCTGGAGCGAAGCGAGGTCTCTTTTGGGTCAGAGCCGGGCATGCCCTAACGAGCGAAGCGTTTCCGCTCTGCCGAAAAAAAGCTGACATCCGCTAGCCTGCGCTCCGGTTCCGCCGTGGCCGCGGTTGCAGCTGCTGCAGGGTGGGCACACTTCGCTTTGCCCACCCTGCGAAGGACTTCGGCTTTGGGGCAAAATGCGAAGAACGCAGTGCGAACCAAATCTAGTCCGCTCTGCCCCCTATTCGGACCTCGACGAGGCGCGGAGCCACTTCTCTAAGGGCCACAGGCAGACATCGTGTCCCGCCCAGCGGCATCAAGATCGTCGCGCGAATGTAGCAATCAATGTCCCGGGGGACGGTGCATTGGGTCGTTGGCGAAAATGGCCCGTTCACTTGGCGCAAATATACGCGGCACGGAGAGTGGAGCGTTCGTATGCTCGTCAAAGAACGGGTTCGGCCGACCGAGCCCGCGCAACCACCAGGCGAGAAGAGTCGGTAGGCGAAGGGCGATGAGGCTTAGCGAACGTGGCGGAGGCGCGTTTGGCGGGAGCGGCCCGACGGCAGAGTGCTCGAAAACTCGGCACAGTGGCGCGCCAAGCATCTCGTTTCGGGCGGGAGCATCAGCATCATGGTTCATGAAAGAATGAATGAGGCCGACAACCGGAAATCGCGGGCCAGCAGTGTTGGCGACCGGTGTTTGGCAACAATCAGTGTACCAGCGGAAGACGCGGCTGGAGAAGTGGAGGCAGCGCAAGCTGTCCGTGCCTGCGGTAAGCTTAACCCGGCCCGCTGGCATGTGAAAGATATCAGTTCCGCCCGCTTCATCGAGCACGTCCGGCCGCTCGAGGAAGCGCGCAAATGCTTGGCAGTCGTGGCAGTAGCAGACGAAACGGAAGCCGGACTTTGGCGCAACGCTGTTTGCGGTCCCGCGCACGTGGCCGCACCGGCAGCGAAGCGGGAGATTCCTGGGGGCCTGTGTCATTGGCGCAACTCGTTGATCCAACACACTGAGCTTGTCCGAATACCTTGGAGCACGCTCCAACTCAATTGCATCGGTGGGTTACGAGGTTGATGGCTTGTCAAGGAGGCTCGGGAAAAAGGGGGCCACTTCGCGATTGTCCCTCATGGGTCAGCGCGGGCATGCTCTGACGAGCGGAGCATTTCTGCTCCGCCGGGAAAAGCTGACATCCGCCAACCTGCGCTGCGGCTCCGCCGCGGCATCAGCTGCTGTAGGGTGGGCGAAGCTTCCGCCTTCGATCGAAGAGCGAAGGCGGAAGTGCGCCCACCACTTCCGCCCCTCTTGCGTAGACAGAATTGGTGGGCACGCTTCGCTTTGCCCGCCCTACGGGTGCTGACCACGCGGCGTGCTTGGGAGGACTTCGGCTTTGGGGCGAAAAAATGCGAAGAACGCAGTGTGACCAATCTAGTCGTTATGCCCCCGTGTCCGAACCCCGACGAGGCGCGGAGCCACTTCTCTGATTGGCCCATAACCAGACCGTTGCTTGTTCACTCAATGACCTTGTCGGCGCTCGCGGCGAGTGCAGGAGGTACCGAAAGGCCCAGTTGCTTGGCCGTCTTCAGGTTGATGGACAGATCGAATTTGGTCGCCTGGTAGAACGGAATGTCGCCAGGCTTTGCTCCGCGAAGAATTGCGCCGATGTCGTTGGCCGCGCGCGTATACAATTCGATCAGGTCGAAGGAATAGGCCATCAAGCCCCCGGCCTCGACGGATTCAGCTACTCCGAAAATCGCCGGAAGATTCGCGTCAGCAAGCAACTTGGCGATCAAAGTGCTGTTTTGAAAGGTCTCAGGCGAATCGACCACCATGACCGCATTTGCGCCGTCTCGGGAGAGCCTCTCGACCGCCGCCCGCCAGTCTTTTTCTTTGGCACCAACCTCCAGTAAGGACACTGCGATAGGGAGACCCGCCGCCTCGGCTGCCGCGGGGATTGGGGAATCCGTCGAGAGCCCGTTGTATTGAATGCGAAGAGCGAGAAGGCCGAGTTTCGATATCGCCGGAAACATCTCGCGCAACAGTGCGATCCGTTTTCCATGAATCGATGGACCGGCGTCAATGCTGACTCCCGTGATATTGCCGCCAGGGTGAGCCAGACTTTCGGCAACCCCCTGACTAACGGGGTCGGCAGTTATCGTTACGATCGGAATCCGCGATGTCAATTTTTTGAAGATGAGTGCGCCAGGGCCACCGACAAGTACAACATCCGGGTTGCTCCGAACGATTTGCGTCGCCAGGGCTTCGGGGCCGGACGTGTTTTGCTCTCGACCATAACTTTCGACCGTGAGGGTTTGTCCCTCGATCTGTCCCAACCGTCGAAGCTCGGCGAAAACGGCTTGAGAATATTTGTTTTCGCTATGCTCGTGCCAGTCCGCGCTCGGCTCGGACGGGGCGAAGATGGCCAGACGTTTCTTGTTGGTGCTCTGCTGCGCCGCCGCAGCGAGCGGCCATGCCACCGCACCACATACGCCACCGAGAAAAGCCCGCCGCCTCATGGCCGCTCCGAAGTTTTAGGAAGGCATATTACCGGCTCGAGCAGGCACTTTGGAGACCAAAGGTGATTTGGCGATGTCCGCTCCGGGCCGGAGCCGGGTATCCTCCGACAACCGGAGCGTTTCCGCTCCGCCGGGAAAAGCTGACATCCCTAACCTGCGCTTCGGCCCCGCCGCGGCCGCGCCTTGAGCGTGGTGTCGACGGCACTCAGCACCCGTCCATTCTCCGCGCGCCGCTCGAGCTTCTTTACCGGCGAAGCTTGTTCGTTTGACCATCGTGGCGTCTCCATCGTGCGCCGATCACGCGCGCCCTGCCGGGCTTGATCTATGTCAAAGGGCTCACGGCGCAGCTACTTAGCCTCGAATTGACCAATTGAGCAATGGAACGAACATTCCGATAAATTTCCTGCACACGATCCTTCTGCTCCTTGCGGCAATTGATCCTTGTGAACGGAGTAAGAAGATGCTGAAGCGCCTTCTGATTGCTCTGACTTTGCTGGCATCTCTACCGGCTTCTTATTCCCCGGCCGCCGCAGAAGACGTTGCAGCAGCGCCAACAATCCAAGAGGAAATCTGGGCACTCCCCTTCCCACTTCCTATGCTTGCCTTCGTGGTAAGGCCGATCGGCGATGGCCCATTTCCTCTTGTAATCATGAATCACGGAATTGCGCTCGGCCTTCAGGAACGGACGATGTTCCCAACCATCGAGTACCGAGCGGCAGCGCGGTGGTTCGCGAGTCGCGGTTATTTTGTCATATCACCGGTGAGATACGGAGCCAGCAGCCTGGATGACAAAGATCAGGGGCTCTATGGAGCGGTCTTTGCGCACATCGGCACCTGCAACAACCCGAACTTCAAAGGCCCGGGACTTGCCATCGCCACCATGAATGAGTGGGTCATCGATTACATGAGCAAGAAGAAGGCGATTCAGCCCGGCAAGGTCGTCGTGGTTGGTCAGTCCGGCGGAGGATGGGGATCGATTGCTCTTGCGAGTTTGAACCCATCGTCAGTTCAAGCCGTCATTACCTTTGCGGCGGGACGTGGAGGCAGAGTAGATGGCAAACCGAACAACAACTGCGCTCCCGACGAACTCGTCGCAACTACAAGCGAGTTCGGCCGGTCGGCGCGAGTACCGATGCTATGGATATACACCGAGAACGACACCTATTTCGGGCCAGAGCTGACGAAAAGGATGCATGACGCTTTCGTAGCGGCGGGAGGAAACGCCGAATATCACGTGCTGCCGGCATTCGGAGGCGACGGCCATTTCATGATCGATTCCCCCGACGCAGTACCCATCTGGTCTCCGCTCGTAAGCCAATTTCTTGAGAAGCATTCAGCAACGAGCAGCGCGCAGCAACAAATGGGCAGTACCCGTTCCGGTGCGGAGCTACAAGCAAAAGCTCCCAGAGTGAGTCTACCTCAAACGATTCAGTACTCCGCTTGGAGAAAGCTCTGTTTCAATTCCAGTGATGGGACTGCGATCTGCCGTACGACATCGACCGGCACCGACGATCTTGGTCAGGTCGTAACCAGAGTCGATCTGATCCGGCGCGCGGACGGCGCTGCTCGCATGCAACTTTTCGTTCCACAAGGGGCGAACCTGCAAAAGGGCGTCAAAGTCAGCGTGGATCAAGGCCTCCCGACTCAGATTCCCTTCAATTGGTGTCTGACCAACATCTGTATTGCAGCCGCCCCGGTTAACTCTGATCTCATCGCGAAACTAGACTCTGGAAAGCAATTGAAGCTCGAACTTGCGGACCTGAACTCTTCATCCATCGCGCTGACGCTATCGCTCGATCAATTTGGCACCGTTCGGAAAGGAGCACCCGCAGAGACATTTGACTTCGGCATGGATCAGGAATGAGCCGTTTTCGGGTGTCTTAAAATAAAGCGTCAAAGCCCGCCAACCGTAGTCGACTTTGGCTCGCGTCAGCTCGCGACATAGGCGGGCAACAGCGGAGCCGCGACGCTGACATTCCAAGCCACGCCCCGAGATACGGACCATTTTGGTTCTTGATGTGCTTCCATCCCTCATGGGGGCATCAAAGGCACGGTTGGATTGGACTCCAGTCAGATGCGAACGTTGTTAGTAACACGCTCTGACGGTTGACTTGAATCAAACGTCCAAAAGAAACGGGAGGTACGATTTGCAGTCGAACGCGCTGCGTTGCTTTCGATTGAGGCTCACGAGCCAAGATGAAGATTAGAACCGTCTTTCCTTCCCGGGGCCGCGACCTGCGTCTTGATTTGCTGCGAGGCGTGGCAAATTGGGCGATTTTTCTCAATCACATGCCGAATAACGTGGTCAACTGGATCACCACGCGCAACTACGGCTTCAGCGATGGGGCCGATCTATTCGTGTTCATATCAGGATACACGGCAGCGCTCGTCTTTGGCCGCATGATGCGGGACCACGGGTTTGTCGTCGGTGCGACGCGGCTATGGAGGCGCGTTTGGCAACTCTACGTCGCGCATGTCATGGTGCTTGTGATCTACATCGCGACGGTCGGATATGTCGCCTATCGCTTTCAATTTGACACCCTTGTCCATCAATTCAACGTCGCAAGACTGGGCGACAGGCCTTTCACGACGCTGATAGAAGGCCTCCTGTTGCGGTTCAAGCCGGTCAACCTCGACGTCCTACCTCTCTACATCGTATTGATGGCGCTGTTTCCGTTGGTGCTATGGATCATGCTGCGACGCCCTAGTCTCGCGCTACTGGCGTCGTTCTTGCTCTATCTCGCGGCCCGTCATTTCGGCTGGAATCTTGCCGCCTATCCTGAAGGCTCTTGGTTCTTTAATCCCTTCTGTTGGCAATTCCTGTTCTGTCTGGGCGCGTGGACTGCGCTCGGTGGAGGCTTAGAAATCCGACCTTTCCTCATTTCACGGTGGGTCGTAAGCTTGGGCATCGGCTATCTGGTTTTTGCTCTCATCCTGACGCTGGCGGCTTCCTTCGGAAGCGTCAGGCAGATCGTTCCAGACTGGCTGATTGATGCCGTCAACCCGAACGACAAGACAAATCTTGCGCCTTACCGGGTCCTGCATTTCATCGTGATCGCATTACTCGTGATCCGCTTCATGCCAATGGATTGGAAGGGGCTGAAGAGCCCCATTTGCGATCCGTTGATCAAATGCGGTCAACAATCCCTGCGGGTGTTTTGCGTCGGCATATTTCTCTCGTTCCTCGGCTATTTCCTGCTGACGATCAGTTCAGGAGCGCTGCTCACTCAGATCCTGATTAGCGCCGCGGGGATCGGAATTCTATGCGCCTTGGCCTACTACGGCGACTGGTCGAAAAAGATCGACAAGATTGTCAAGCGGCCACGCAATGAAGCACCCTTTGCGCCCAAGTCGGGTGAGAAAATGGTAGCTTGATTCTAGGCCGTGAACCCATAAATCTGCCGAGCGGACGGCTTGCCAGTGTCCGCTATTCACCAATAGCGACCAAATTCTGCAGCGCAGCTAAATGACGCGATGGGCCAAAACGCGACGCTGCGTTGCTTGCCGCGTCTACGCAAATCCCCGTTCGCGATCTATAACGGTTTAAGGAATTCCAGGAGCGCATTGCTTACGTCTTTGGCGCGCTCTTGCTGAGTCCAATGACCGCAACCTTTCAAGACTATTGTCTCGCGAAGCAAGGGCACGAACTGTTTCAGGCTAGGGACGAGATGGCTCCAACTCGGCGATCTGTAAACCCCGTCTCGATCGCCAACGACATAGAGTGCCGGGACCTGAACCTGTGCGCCGGACCATGGTGCGAGCAACTCCCAATTGCGATCAACGTTGCGATACCAATTCAAACCTCCTCCAAAGCCGGTGCGCTTGAACTCCTCAACGTAAAATTCGATGTCACTTTTTGTGAGCCACGTCGGCAATGATTGGGTTGTAGGCTTCCCATCAAGCCACCCCCCCTCACAAGGAAGCATCGTGAGCGACGCAGGATCTTCAACCGGCGCATCGCCAGATAGGGCGAACAATGTCGTCTTGATTGCGTTGTGGACGTCTTTTTCGAGTTCTGCCTCGGCAACGCCCGGCGTCTGGAAATACAGTTGATAGAAGCACTGCTTTTCGGCCCTCGGCATGACAGTGCTTGGTCGGTCGGGACCACGTACCGGAAACGGCACGCTCAAGCCAACGACGGCCCTAAATCGATCCGGTCTAAACAGAGCGCAGCGCCAAGCGACCGGCGCTCCCCAATCATGTCCGACAACGACTGCTTGATCCGTGCCGATCGCGTCGAGCAATCCGACCATGTCTCCGGTCAAATGCAATAGAGTGTATTGATCGATCGCATCCGGTTTGTCCGTCTGCCCGTAACCACGCATGTCGGGCGCGATGGCGCGATATCCGGCGGCAGCGAGCGCTTCCAATTGGTGCCGCCACGAATACCAGCACTCCGGAAAGCCATGGCAGAGAAGCACGGTGGGGCCGCTCCCTGCTTCGGCCAGGTGCATTCGAATGCCATTTGTCTCGATAAATCGATGCGAGATCCTCATTGCCAACCTCCGCAAGATCATTGATCTGATAGCTAGTCAGTCACATTGTGAGCTCCAGCCACAACCGAAGTGGCTCCGCCGACACGCAGTCGAACGGCGGACCGCCAAAACGACATGCTCTACGAATTTATTTTCGAGCCCGCACCGCGCCTCCGGCAGCATCGGCGCAAGGTCGGCTTCGGGTCATTCGCGACTGGGGCGAGCCAGCAGAGAGTCCAGTCACGTCCGCTGTGCCGCCGAAAGCGGAAGTAAATTCAGAACATTAGCGGCACTCCCACCGGGCGTTGCCGGTTGATGGCTCTGCCCGAGACGTGATTCAAGCTCCGAAACCGGAGCCTCGAATCATGCGCTACGAACTCAGCGATTACGAATGGAGCGCCATCAAACCGATGCTGCCGAACAAGCCGCGCGGCGTTCGGCGCGTAAATGACCGTCGCGTGCTCAATGGCATCTTTTGGGTCCTGCGTTCAGGTGCGCCATGGCGCGACCTGCCGGAGAACTACGGTCCCCGCACCACTTGTTACAATCACTTCGTTCGGTGGCGGCGGGCTGGCGTCTGGGACCGGATCATGGATGCACTGGCCGCCGGTCGTGACGCGACGGTGCAAATGATCGATACCTCGGTCGTCCGCGTGCACCAGCACGGAGCCTGCATCACCGACAATAATCATCAAGATATGGGTCGCTCGCGAGGGGGCCTGACCAGCAAGATTCACGCGGTGGTGGACACCAATGGCCTGCCGGTCCATCTCGCGCTCACGCCGGGTGAGGCGCACGACAATCGGCTGTGTTCGGTTCTCCTCAGCGCCTTGCTTCCACAAACGATGCTGCTCGCGGATCGTGGATACGACCGGATTGGATCAGGGAGCTTGCCCGCCAGCAAGGCGCGTGAGCCAACATTCCGCCGAAACGCAATCGCAAAGACCCGATCTGCTTCAGCCCGTTTCTTTATCGCGCGCGCGCAACTTGATCGAACGGTTCTTCAACAAGATCAAGCAATGTCGGCGTGTCGCGACCCGATATGACAAACTCGCGGCCAACTATCTGGCCTTCATCGAGCTCGCATCAATCCGCATTTGGCTACGTGCTAATGAGTCCGCGCCCAACTATTGGATTGCTCAGTGGGCCGATCTTCTCTGGTCAGAGCCGGGCATGCTCTGACAAGCAGAGTGTTTCCAGAAAAGCTGACATCCGCTAACCTGCGCTCCGGCTCCGCCGCGGCCGCGCCTTGAGCGTGGTGTCGACGGCACTCAGCACCCGCCCATCCTCCGCGCGCAGCTCGAGCTTCTTCACCGGCCGTCCCTTGTCGCGATCGACCAGGATGGTCGCGATCTCCTCCGGGTGGTCGTCGAATTCCTCGCTCCATTGCCGGAGCGCGACCAGGACCGGGAAAACACCGCGGCCCTTCGGCGTGAGCACATATTCGGAATAGGCGCTGCCGTCGGAGGCGGGCGCGATCTTCAGGATGCCGTGGTCGACGAGGGCGCGCAGCCGCACGGCGAGGATGTTCTTGGCCATGCCGAGCTTGGCCTGGAACTCACCGAAACGGCGTACGCCAAAGAGCGCCTCGCGAATGATGAGAAGCGACCACCAATCGCCGATTGCTTCCAGCGATCGCGCGATCGGGCAGGAGTCCCCCTCGAAGCTCGTTCGTTTCACCATCGTCTCGTTCCCGCTATCGCGCGGATCACGCGCTTGTGTGGTTGCATTATAAAACCAAATAGCCTAAATGGCAATCCAGTTTCATTATGCAACCAAGGAGACGAGCGTGAGACTGAAAGGCAAGACGGCATTCATCACCGGCGGCAACAGCGGCATCGGTCTGGCAACGGCAAAGCTGTTCGTGGCCGAGGGCGCCAAGGTCACCATCACAGGACGCAACAAGGAGACGCTCGAGGTTGCCGCGAAGGAGCTCGGGGTCAACGGTCTTGCGGTCGAAGCCGACATCAACGACGTCGCCGCGACCGAGAAGGCGATCGCGCGCGCGGTCGAAAAATTCGGCCAGCTCGACGTCGTTTTTGCCAATGCCGGCATCCCCGGCGACACGCCGCTCGGCGGCACCACGCTGTCCGCCTTCGAGCAGGTGATCCGCACCAACATCACCTCGGTGTTCTTCACCGTGCAGGCGGCGCTGCCGCATCTCAATGACGGCGCCTCCATCATTCTCAACGGCTCGGTGATCTCGGTGCTCGGCAATCCCGGCTATTCCGCCTACGCAGCGAGCAAGGCCGGCGTGCGTGCGATGGCGCGCGTGATGGCGTCCGAACTGTCGCCGCGCGGCATCCGTGTCAACGTCGTCGCACCTGGCGGAACCCGCACACCGATCTGGAACGGCCGGGCGCCAAATGAGCAGGCGTTTGCCGTGCTGGAAAACCGCATCGCCAAGACGACGCCGCTCGGCCGAATTGGCGAAGCAGATCACATTGCGAAGACCGTGCTGTTCCTCGCCTCCGATGATTCCGCGCACGTCCAGAGTGCTGAGATCTTCGTCGATGGCGGCGCGACCGGCTCGCCTGCGGGCGCGCCGATCTTTCGCGGTTGATCGAATGAAGTGAAAATTGAACCGGCCTCGCGCGGTTGCGCCGGCCGGTTCCCTCATCTCTGGGACGTATTTCCAAAACAGTGCGTGATGCGTTGAACCTTGGCGTGCGCTGCGCAGACATTTCTACGGGCAGGGTCATAAGACCCCTTTAAGGGAGCCCGTTATGCCGAAAGCAGCGCGTATTTTTTCTTCGATTTCAGCACCGCGTATTTACACCGAACGTTCCGCCATTCCCGCGAAGAAATCCGACACGCATCAGCTCGTTGCGGTCGCATTGTTCTCGTGCATCGGACTGTTCATCTCGCTCGTCGCCGTTATCCTCGGCATTCAGGGGATGTGGTTTTAGCATGGCAAGAGAGGTGCTGATGCAACTGCCGCCGCCTGCATGTGGCGGCGACAGATGGCGTTAGCGTGAAGCCTATGCCGCGCGCAGGCTGGTCGCGGCCTGAAGCGCGCCTGCGATGGCCTTCTCGCGGTGGTCCGGCCCGACCTGAATGCCATCAGCGATGATGAACTCCGGGCTGATCCCGATAAAGCCGAACACGCTGCGCAGGTAGGTTTCGAGGTGCTCCAAAGCAGCGAGCGGCGTGCCAGCGCCGTAGTAGCCGCCGCGGGAGATCGCCACGATCACGCGCTTGCCGCCGGCGAGCCCTTCAGGTCCGGTGGCGCCGTATTGAAAGGTCTTTCCTGCCACGATGATGCGGTCGATCCAGGCCTTGAGCTGGCTCGGGATGGTGAAATTGTACATCGGCGCACCGATCACGACGATTTCGGCGGCGAGAAATTCATCCAGCACGGTTTTGCTGGCGGCGAGGTCGGGCCCGAGTTCGGCTGGCGCCGGGCCGCCTTGCGCAGCGGCGAGATGCGATCCGGAGAGGTGCGCGAGCGGCACCTGGGTCAGGTCGCGATAGACGACGTCGAGGGACGGCGTGGCCTGGCGCAGCCGGTCGACGACGGCCGCCGAAACCTGCCGGCTGACGGAGTGGGGGCCGAGTACGCTGGAGTCGATGTGGAGGAGTTTCATTTGGGTCACCCATGGTATAGATTTGTAACCCGCACTACATGAGTGACTACCGAAATCCCCGCAAGAACGCACTTTCTTGAGCCGAGGGCACATTTTTGAAACCGACACACAGCCATTTGCCTGCCTTGCCGGTGCCACATCCGGACCATTCCGACTGCCGTGGCGTTGCCTCGATCCTCGCCCGGGTTGGCGACAAATGGAGCGTGTTCGTGATCATGATGCTCGGCGACGGGCCGAAGCGCTTCAATGAGCTCAAGCGCATGATCAACGGGATCTCGCAACGGATGCTGACCCTGACGCTGCGCGGGCTGGAGCGCGACGGGCTCGTCACGCGCACGATCTTCCCGACCATTCCGCCGCGCGTGGATTACGAGCTGACCGATCTTGGCCGTGGGCTGGCGCGCCCGGTCGAGGCGCTCGGGATGTGGGCGAAGGCGCACCAGACCGAGATCGAGGCGGCGCGGGCGCGGTTCGACAAGCGCAATGAGGGCTGATGCGAGCTGTTGGGCTGAATCACGTTTGGTTGGAGCGATTTAGCCCGGGGTCACCTCCGGGGCGGCGCGAAGTCCTGCGACGCCCGCCCGCGGCGGGCTTTCTACTTTGCATGGGGTTGTTTTCGACCTTTTCGATCGTGCCTTAGAGCATGATCCGGAAAAGTGTGGAGCGGTTTTCCGAAAAGATCATGCTCAAACAACTAACCTAAAGCGCAATGACGATTCATCCCAATCTCATCGCGCTTTAGAGCAGCGAGACCAGACCTCCGCCGTGACGCTCCAGGCGTCCCGCGAGTTCGAGTTCGAGCAGTATGGTGCGGACGATAGCAGGCGAGGCGCCGGACATCCGCACGAGATCGTCGATCGAGATCGGTACGGGGCCGAGCAGGCCGGTGATCTCTTCGCGATCGTGTCCTTGCGGATCTGTTTCAAACGGCTCGCTGTCGGGCTCGCCGGCAGGATGCATGACTGGCCGTTCCATGATCGGCTGTACCGCATTGACGATGTCAGCGGCTTCGGTGACGAGCGTGGCGCCCTGCTTGATCAGATCATTGGCGCCGGCGGCGCGCGGATCGAGCGGCGAGCCCGGCACGGCAAAGACCTCGCGGCCCTGTTCCGCGGCCATGCGCGCAGTGATCAGCGAGCCCGAACGCTGCGCGGCCTCGACCACGACCACGCCGAGCGAGGCGCCCGAGATCAGGCGGTTGCGGCGGGGAAAGTCGCGGGCGCGCGGCTCGTGGCCGAGCGGCATCTCGGAGATGGCGGCGCCGCTCTGCTCGAGGATCGCGGCAAGCAGATCCCCATGCTCGGGCGGGTAGATGCAGTCATGTCCGCCGGCGAGCACGGCGACCGTTCCGCTCGCGACGCTAGCGCGATGTGCGGCCTGGTCGACGCCGCGCGCTAACCCTGAGATGATCACGAAGCCGGCCTCGCCAAGCTCGCGCGCGAGCTGCCCTGCAAATTTGAGCCCGGCGCCGGAGGCGTTACGTGAGCCGACGATCCCGATCATCGGCCGCATCAAGCCGGCCGCATCACCGCGCACCGCGAGCAGCGGTGGCGCATCGTCGATCGTCGCAAGGCGCGGGGGATAGCCGTCCTCGCCGGGCGCAAGCCAGCTGATGCCGAACTTTCGGCTTGCCGCGAGTTCGGCTCTCGCTTCGTCAGCGGAACAGATGCGTCCCGATCGCGCCGCGCCGCCGCGCCGCGCGAGATCCGGCAGCCGCTCCAACGCGGCGCGCGCGCTGCCAAAATGATCGACCAGCGAGCGGAACGTGCGCGGGCCGACATTGTCCGAGCGGATCAGCCGCAAGCGGTCGATCCTGTCGGCCTCGGTGAGGGGTGTTGTGGTGGTGATGGCGTCCACGGCGTCTCCTTGCGGATGCAGCATGGAACAACCTGGGCGCGTGGGCAACAGGGCGCTGCGCTTGCGCGACCTCCGCGCGATGCTAAAAGCGCACCCAACAAGAAGGATTTGGCCATGATCTCACTCGCCGACCTCCAGCGCCGCATCGAGAGGGGCGAGCTTTCGCCGGATGCGGCGATCGCGCAGTCGCTGGAGGCGATCGAGACGCGGGAGAAGGAGGTCCGGGCCTTCGTCTGCCACGCCAAGCCGGCGAACACGGCAGCAAAAGGTCCCCTGCGGGGCGTCGCGGTTGGCATCAAGGACATCATCGACACCGCGGATTTCCCGACCGAGATGGGATCGGCGATCTATCGCGGGTGGCGGCCGCGCGCGGACGCGCCTGTGGTGATGATGCTCAAACGCGCGGGCGCGACCATCATCGGCAAGACTACAACGACGGCCTTTGCCTCGCGCGATCCGACCGTCACGCTCAATCCGCACAATCCCGGCCACACACCGGGCGGATCTTCCGCGGGCTCGGCGGCGGCGGTGGCTGCCGGCATGATCCCGCTGGCGCTGGGCACGCAGACCGGCGGCTCGGTGATCCGGCCCGCGGCCTATTGCGGGGTTGCCGCGATAAAGCCGTCGTTCCGCCTGCTGCCGACGGTGGGCGTGAAGTGCTTTTCCTGGGCGCTCGACACCGTCGGCCTGTTCGGTGCCGGCGTCGAGGACGTCGCGCGCGGATTGTTCGGGATGACCGGCCGGACGGAGTTTTCCGACATCGCTGCTGCGACCTCGCCGCGCATCGGCGTAGTCAGGCAGGCCTTCGCCGGTCCGGTCGAGCCCGCAGCCGAGCAGGGGCTCAACGCGGCGATCAAGGCCGCCGCGCGCGCCGGCGCGAGCGTCGAGGATATCGACCTGCCGGAGATGGTGCAGGAGGCCTGGCGCATTCACCCCGTGATCCAGAATTTCGAGGCGCATCGTGCGCTCGCCTGGGAGTTTTCCGAGCGTCACGACGAGATCGCGCCGATGCTGCGCGCGACCCTGGATGCGACCGTCGGGGTCACGCCGCGCGACTATGACGCGGCGCGCCGGATCGGCCGTCGCGGCCGTCGTGAGCTCGGCGAAGTTTTTGAGGGCGTCGACGTGCTGCTGACCTATTCCGCGCCAGGGACCGCACCAAAGGGGCTCTCGTCGACCGGCGATCCCCGCTACAACCGGTTGTGGACGCTGATGGGCAATCCTTGCGTCAACGTGCCGGCGCTCAAGGTCGAGGGCCTGCCGGTCGGCGTGCAGGTCATCGCGCGCTTTGGCAATGATGCGGGCGCGCTGGCCGCAGCGCGCTTCCTCGAGAACGCACTCGCGGCGTCAAGCTAACACGGGCTCGGCGGCCGTGCGCTGAACGGACCGCTCGCTAGACGTCTCCTGCCGCAGCCAGCGATCGGCAGCAGTGCGGCCGCTCCGATGCAACAGGCGGATGAAGCCGCGGCCAAGATCGGTCGATGACCGCTGCGCCAGCCCCTCGATCTCGTCTTCCGCCGCGATCCTGAACAGCCGTAGCGCGGGTGCCGAGCCGGCCCGTGCCCATTCCACCGCGGCGACCTCGGCGTAGAGCGCGGCGTTGGCAGCGATCTGGTCGAGGCGGCGGTCGATCGCGGCGAGCGTGATCGGCACGTAGCTGTCGCGCGATGGCGTCACCTGGACGACCAGCACGTCGGACGCGCGCGATTCCTGCACCAGCCGCACCAGCGGCGGATTGCCGCCATAGCCGCCGTCCCAATAGGCCTCGCCATCGATCTCGATGGCGCAATGCACCAGCGGCGGGCAGGTCGAAGCCAGCGCGACGTCGGTGGTGATGGCATCGTTCGAAAATACCTGCTGGTGCCCGTCGCTGATACGCGTCGCCGCGATGAGAAGTTTCGGGCAGGCCTTGCCACGCAGCGCCCCAAAATTGACGTCGCGCGACAGCGCGCGCCGCAGCGGATCGAGATCGAACGGATCGAACTGGCCGGAGCGCAGCGTCGGCCCGAATGCCACGGAGCTTCCCGCCGGCGAAAAGCCGCCGACCAGCATCAGCGAGCGGAACGAGGCCTCGTGCATCAGCCGCACCCAGAACCGGTCGAGGCGGGCCCGCGCGCCCTCGCGGCCGCCCTCGGCGAGGCCGCAGCCGACCAGCAGCGCGTTGATGGCCCCCGCACTGGCGCCGCTAATGGTGTCGAATTCGATTCCCGGCTCTTCCAGCAGGCGTTCCAGCACGCCCCAGGTGAAAGCAGCAAAGGTGCCGCCGCCCTGGAGCGCCAGCGACAATTTTCGCGGCGGCCATTGCTCGGAGGGTGTCGCGCTCGGCGCGACGGGGGTCACAGCTTCGATTGGGGGAACTGTCGGCGCAACACGAGCAGGCGGCGACGGCGCCGATGCGGGCGCGATCTCAGCGACAGGAGGCGGAGAGGGCTCGCTAGACCAGATGTCCGCGGCGGAGAGCAGCATGCTTGCGGGCGTGCGCGCAGCACCCTGCAAGCGACCCTCGTCATGCGCGCCGACAATCTTCTCGCTCATTCTGAGCTACCGCGTAACGCCATTTCTGCCGCCAGAATGACAGGCTTGGAACCCGTTGACCACTCCGGCCGGGAACAGGCCGAAAGTTGCGAACAGGAATTGGCATATATTGCGGAAGAGGTGCGGCGATATCCGTATTTTTTCCGGATTAGGATCTTTGACCGATCCGGCTCTCGGTGCCCGATTGCAGCCGCTTGATGTTCTCGCGGTGCATGTAGAACAGGAGCAGCGTCAGCACCGCGGACAGCGAGGCGAGTGCGAGGTGGCCGAACCACCACAGGAAGATTGGCGTCACGAAGGCTGCGACCAGCGCCGAGAGCGAGGAATAGCGGCTGGTGAAGGCGGTCGCGAGCCAGAGCAGGCAGAAGAACAGCGCGCCCGGCCAGAACAGGCCAAGCAGGATGCCGATATAGACCGCAACGCCCTTGCCGCCTTTGAACTTGAGCCAGACCGGGAACAGGTGGCCGAGGAAGGCACCGAGCCCGGCGATCATCGCCGCATCGGGCCCGGCGAGATAGCCCGCGATCACCACCGCCGCGGTGCCCTTGAGCGCGTCGAGCAGCAGCGTTGCCGCGGCAAGCCCCTTGCGGCCGGTGCGTAGCACGTTGGTGGCGCCGATATTGCCGGACCCGATCGAGCGGAGATCCTGCGTGCCGGCAAGCCTGGTCAGCAGCAGCCCGAACGGGATCGAGCCGAGGAGATAGCCGATGACGAAGGCGACCGGCAGGAAGGCTTCAAGTCCCATCGTCGCATCTCCATGTCCGGCGTATTTCCCACGCATCGCCTTGTCCTGACGCGTTTTCTTGACGCGAACCGGTATGCACTTCGCTTGAAAACGCTACGCTAGACATGCTCGAACACCGTCCGCCCGCCGACGATGGTGCGCACGACCCGTCCCGAGAAGCGGGCTTCGTCGAAGGGCGTATTCTTGCAGGGCGATTTGAGATCGGCGGGATCGAGCACCCAGGGTGTGTCGGCGTCGATCACGATGACGTCGGCCGGCGCGCCGGCGCGCAAGGTGCCGCCGGGCAGGCCGAGCAGCTCGGCCGGCCGCGTCGACATTGCCCGGATCAGCGTCTTCAGTTCCATCTCACCATTATGCACCAGCCGCAGGCCCGCCGACAGCATGGTCTCGAGGCCTACCGCGCCGGGAGCGGCTTCCGCGAACGGCAAGCGCTTGCCCTCCACGTCCTGCGGATTGTGGTCGGACATGATGACGTCGATGAGGCCGGAGCCGACGGCCGCAACCAGCGCCCGGCGGTCGTCCTCGGTGCGCAGCGGCGGCGACAGCTTCAGGAAGGTCCGGTAAGGCCCGATATCGTTCTCGTTCAGCGCGAGGTGGTTGATCGAGACGGAGGCGCTGACGGCAAGGCCGGCGTCGCGGGCGCGCTTGAGAATATCCAGTGAGTCGATGCAGGAGAGCGAGGCCGCGTGATAGCGGCCGCCGGTCAGCGCTACGAGGCGCATGTCGCGCTCCAGCACCACGGCTTCCGCAGCGTTCGGGATGCCCATCAGGCCGAGGCGGGTTGCGAACTCGCCCTCATTCATGACGCCTTCGCCGACGAGGTTGGGATCCTCGGTGTAATGCACGATCAGCGCGTCGAAATCGCGGGCATAGGTGAGGGCGCGGCGCATCACCTGCGCATTGGTGACACTCCTGTCACCGTCGCTGAAGGCGACAGCGCCGGCGGCTTTCAGGAGACCGAACTCGGTCATCTCCTCGCCGCGCATCCCCTTGGTCAGCGCAGCCATCGGCTGGATGTTGACGATCGCGGTGTCACGGGCCCGGCGCATCACGAAGTCGACGGTCGCCGAATTGTCGATAACGGGTAAGGTATCCGGCTGGCAGATCACGGTGGTGATGCCGCCGGTCGCGGCCGCCTGGCTCGCGCTCGCAAAGGTCTCGCGATGGCCATAGCCTGGCTCTCCAGCGAAGGCGCGCATGTCGATCAGACCGGGAGCCACGATCTTGCCGGAGCAGTTGACGATGTCGGTGCCCTCGGGGACGCCGGCCGCGCCGATGCCGCGGCGGGTCTCGCGGATGGTGCCGTCGGCGATCAGGACGTCGCCGACGCCGTCAAAATCCCTGGAGGGATCGACGACGCGGGCGTTGGCGAGCAGGATCGGGCGGCGGTCGGTCAGCATGGGCATCACGCGTTCGGCAGGTTACGGGCGAGCGCTTCCAGCACCGCCATGCGCACGGCGACGCCCATCTCCACCTGTTCGCGGATCAGGGACTGCGCGCCGTCGGCGACCGCGGTGTCGATCTCGACGCCGCGGTTCATAGGACCGGGATGCATCACCAGCGCATCGGGTTTGGCGTAGGCGAGCTTTTTCTGGTCTAGTCCGAAATAGTTGAAGTACTCGCTGGTGGACGGCACGAAGGAGCCGTTCATGCGTTCGCGCTGGAGCCGCAGCATCATGACGATGTCGGCGCCTTCCAGGCCCTCGCGCATGTCGCGCGCAACTTCGACGCCCATCCGCTCAATGCCGGGCGGCAGCAGCGTGGAGGGCCCGACGACGCGGACGCGGGCGCCCATCGTGTTGAGCAGGATGATGTTGGAGCGGGCGACTCGCGAATGCAGCACGTCGCCGCAGATCGCGATCACGAGGCCCTCGATCCGGCCCTTGTTGCGGCGGATGGTCAGCGCGTCCAGCAGTGCCTGCGTCGGGTGCTCATGCGCGCCGTCGCCGGCATTGATCACGGAACCGTCAACCTTGCGGGCCAGAAGTTCCACCGCGCCGGAGGCGTGATGCCGCACCACCAGGATGTCCGGATGCATGGCATTCAGCGTCACCGCAGTGTCGATCAGCGTCTCGCCCTTCTTCATGGAGGACGAGGAGACCGACATGTTCATGACGTCGGCACCCATGCGTTTGCCGGCGATCTCGAACGAGGATTGGGTGCGGGTGGAAGCCTCGAAGAACAAGTTCACTTGCGTCCGTCCACGCAGGACGGCGCGTTTCTTGTCCACCTGGCGGTTCACCTCGACATATTCTTCGGACAGGTCAAGGAGGCCGGTGATGTCGGCAGCGGAAAGGCCCTCGATGCCCAGCAGATGCCGGTGACCAAGGACGAAGGTCGATTTCGATGCAGGGGTCATTAAAAGCAGAGCTATAGGCGGGGATGGGTAAGGGGGCAAGGGCCAAAGGTAGGGAAGTGAGTTATCCCCTGATCTGTCTGATACACCGTCATTCCGGGATAGCGCGTAAGCGCCAGACCCGGAATCTCGGGATTCCGGGTTCGATGCTTCGCATCGCCCCGGAATGACGCGAGAAAGGCTCGATGCACATGAAGGCGATTTTCACTCTATTTGTTGCGATCATCTCAATCGCTTGCGTCTCAGCCCAATCGCTCCCCGGCGGCTTCGTGTATTTGCGCGACATCGATCCCACCATCATCCAGGACATCCGCTACGCGACTTCGAACAATTTCACCGGCCATCCGCTGAGAGGCTACAGTGCCGGCGAATGCGTGGTGAAGCGAGAGGTGGGGTTGCGGCTGAAGGCCATCCAGCAGGAGCTTGCCGGCCAAAACCTCTCGCTGAAGATGTTCGATTGCTACCGGCCGGTGCGCGCATCGCTCGATATGGTGGCGTGGGCGCAGAACGGTCGCGAGCCGGCGGCCGAGCGGCGCTACAACCCGAAGATTCCCAAGACGGACCTGTTCCGGCTCGGCTACATCGCGAGCCGCTCGCAGCATTCCACCGGCGCGGCGCTCGATCTGACGCTCGTCGATCTCAAGGCTGACAACTCCGCTAAATACGATCCCGCGAAGGCCTATGACGACTGCACGGCGCCGGTCGAGGCTCGGCCGCCGGAAGGCAGCGTCGACATGGGCACGGGCTATGATTGCACGGATGCGAAGGGCCATACCGCCGCGCCGATGATCACGGCCGATCAGCGCGCTTGGCGCAAGCGGCTGGTCGCTGCGATGGCCCGGCAAGGCTTTGTGAACTATTCGAAGGAGTGGTGGCATTTTTCCCTGCCGGGGGCGGGCGGGGCGGCCTATGATTTCCCCATCCAGCCGCGGCGGAACTGATTCCGGTCCAAGGACACGTCATGACCCAGCCGAGCTTCGCAACCCACGAGGTCTTCAACCAGTCGCCGCCCCTGGAGGACGTCGACTTGTTTGCTGCGGACCGGCCGCTGGTCGAGGCGGTGAAGGCCAATGGTGGGACCGCTGCCGAACAGGAGCTATCCGCGTTCGGCAGGCATTGGGGCTCGGCAGCGATGGCCGAGCGTGGGCGCATCGCCAACGAAAACACCCCCAAACTCCGCACCTTTGATTCCAAGGGCAACCGCCGCGACCAGGTTGAGTTTCATCCCGCCTATCACGAGCTGATGGCGCACAGCGCGCATGCCGGCGTGCACAATTCCACCTGGGCTGCGGACGGAAAACCTGCGGGCGATGCGGCCGAGGTCATCCGCGCGGCAAAGTTCTACGTCGCTTCGCAGGTCGAGACCGGACATCTCTGCCCGATCACCATGACACGCGCTTCCGTCGCGGCGCTGGCGATGCAACCCGACCTGCTTGCGCGCGTGATGCCGGTGCTCTCGACGAAAAGCTACGATCCCACCTTCGCGCCGTGGTGGGAGAAGCGCGGCATGACGCTCGGCATGGGCATGACCGAGAAGCAGGGCGGTACCGACGTGCGCGCCAACATGACGCGCGCGGTGCGCGATGGGAACGCTTACCGTATCACCGGCCACAAATGGTTCATGTCGGCGCCGATGTGCGACGCCTTCCTCGTGCTGGCGCAGGCCGAGGGCGGGCTGACCTGCTTCTTCATGCCGCGCTTCGCACCGGACGGATCGGTGAACGCGATCCAGTTCCAGCGGCTGAAAGACAAGCTCGGCAACCGCTCCAATGCCTCCTCGGAGGTCGAGTTCGTCGGCGCCCATGCCGAAGCCGTCGGCGAGGAGGGCAAGGGCATCCGCACCATCATCCAGATGGTGCAGCTGACGCGGCAGGATTGCGCGATCGCCTCGGTTGGTCTGATGCGTTCGGGGCTTGTGCATGCGCTGCACCACGCGCGTCACCGCAGCGTATTCCAGAAACATCTCGCCGATCAGCCGCTGATGCAGGCGGTGCTGTCGGACATGGCGCTGCATGTCGAGGCGAGCGTTGCGCTGGTGATGCGACTCTGCCGCGCCTTCGACCGTACGCCGCACGATGCGACCGAAGCCGCCTATATGCGGCTGCTGACACCCGCGATCAAATACTGGGTCTGCAAGTGTGCGCCGGCGTTTCTCTATGAGGCCATGGAATGCCTCGGCGGCAATGGCTATGTCGAAGACGGCATTTTGGCGCGCCACTATCGGGAGTCGCCGGTGAATGCGATCTGGGAAGGTTCGGGCAACGTGATGTGCCTCGATGTTCTCCGCGCCCTCGCCCGCGAGCCGGAGGCCGCGATGGCCGTGCTGCTAGACCTGGAGGCCGAGACCGAGGGGCTGCCTGGCTCAGGCGAAACGGTAAGCTTCCTCCGCAAGGCCTTCCGTCGCGCCGATAGCGAGCGCGTGGCGCGGCTTGCGGTTGAGAAGCTGGCACTGCTGTCGGCCGCCGCGGCGCTCAACATCGTCTCCCCCCGCAACGCCGAATTGTTCGCCGCGACACGCCTCGGCACCACCCACGCCAGCATGTATGGCGCGGTGGAGCTGGACGTGGACGATGTTCGCGGTCTTCTGGGGCGGGCGCTTCCTTGATCGGGGGACGCTCTCACCACCCGTCATGGCCGGGCTTGACCCGGCCATCCACGTGTCACAGCGCGGCGCGAAGGGCGTGGATGCCGGGGACAAGCCCGGGCATGACGATCTCTCGATAGTTTGCCGCGCCCAACGAAAGCCCCTTGATGGACACTCTCAATCCCGACCACCCGCCGCTCATCGTGACGCCTGCAGACGGCGCGCCGCGCGTTTGGAAATTCTGGGGCACGGCGCTGTGGGGCCTGTTCGTCTTCGCCGCGATGTTCGTCGGCCAGATCGGTACCATCGTCTATCTCGTCGCGCATCGCGGCGGCCCGATCGACATGGCGTCGCTTGAGTCCGTCGGCCGCGATCCACAGGCGCTGGCGCTGTCGGTGATCGCGGGCTTGCCGACGACGCTGGCCGCAGTATGGCTGGCCATTCGCCTGAAGGGAGCTTCCTTTGCCGACTACCTCGCGCTGCGCTGGCCATCCTGGTTGCAGATTCTGCTCGGTGCCGTCGGTCTCATCCTGATCGTGGTGATCTGGGAGACGTTGTCGCGTGCGCTGGGCCGCGAGTCGACGCCGGGATTCATGACCGATCTCTTGAAGTCGGGACGCGACAAGGGCGCGGCGACGATGCTCGTGCTCGCCTTCAGTATCGCAGCGCCGATGTCCGAGGAGGTGATCGCGCGGGGCTTCCTCTACCGCGGCTGGTCGGAAAGCTTTTTGCGCGTGCCCGGCGCGATCATCCTGTCGTCGCTGGTCTGGACCGCCGTGCATCTCCAGTACGACATGTACTTCCTTGCCGAGGTGTTCTCAATCGGACTGTGGTTCGGCTACATGCGCTACCGCGGCAACTCGCTGTGGCTCACGGTCGTGCTCCATGCGCTGAACAATCTGACGGCGGTGGTGCTGACGATGTGGCTGGGGAGCTAGCGAAGGGCTTGCCACTCGGGGTTCCGCGGCCCCCGCGGGCGCACTGCCGATGCGATTGCCATTTCTTATTAACGATCGGCAATACGCCTAGATACTCTGGGTAGAGGGGGGGGTTTAAATCCCCGAAAAGTTGTTGCGAAAATCCTTTATGACCGATCTCAAGAACGTAGGCGATCCAATCGTCGGCTCGCAGTCCGCGCCTCGGACGTGGGATTTTTGGGAGACGACGCTAGTTGCCTTGATTGCAGACGGCGCTTTCGTTCTCACAGGCTGGATGGTGTTGAATTTCATTCTGGCCGCGAGCCTCGGAGCGAAGGCCTTCGCGCCAGGAGAATTCCAGATGTTGGCGTCACAGGGACGCTGGTATGGGGTCTTCCTTGTTTCGGGAGCGCCGGCCGCCATCGCAGTGCTTTGGGTTGCCATCCGGATGGCTGGGAGAGAGTTCGGCGAATATCTCGCTCTGAATGGCCAACCGGGGGCGAAATCGTCCGTGCTCTCGCCATCACGATGATCTTTATGTCGATTGAAGGATTTGTGCTGTCGAAGATGAGCACGGGTGGATATCAATCCGACCCTACGCTCATCGTAGGGAGCGTTGGCGGATTGCTAGTGTGGCTTATTGGAGGCTGTATCGCTGGACCTCTTATGGAAGAGCTTGTGGTTCGCGGCTTCCTGTTCCGCGGTTGGTCGCAATCCTTTCTCGGTCCGATCGGAGCTATCTTCCTCACGTCGGCTGTCTGGGCGCTAAATCATACCCAGTACGATTGGTTCGGACGCACAATCATTTTCGCGTTTGGACTTGTTCTTGGCTATCTTCGATGGACCAGCAATTCCACATGGACCACAGTGGTGGCTCATTCGGCCTGCAACACCGTGATCTTCCTTACATTGGGGCGCTACGTCTAGCGCGCTGCCACCAGCGCGATCGCAATCGGCATCGTGATCGCCGCCAAAATCGTCTGCAGCGTGATGATCTGTGCCAGCAGCGGCGCATCGCCGCCCATCTGGCGGGCCAGCACATAGGCGCTGGGCGAGGTTGGTACCGCCGCACAGACTGCGATGATCGCAAGGCTCGTCCCGGTCAGTCCGAACCATAGCGCCAACAGAAGCGCGATTACGGGCATCAGCACGAGCTTGAAGGCGACGCCGATGGCAGCACCCACGCTCGGGCGGAGCAGGCCGTTCAGATGCAGGCCCGCGCCGGTGACGAGCAGGCCGATCGCAAGCGAGGAGCGGCTCAGCGCATCCGCCACCTCGTGCCAGATCTTTGGCAGCGGCAGGTGCAGGACGTTGACGAGAAGGCCAATCGCGCAGGCCCAGATCAGCGGGTTGCTCGCCACGGTCATGACGATGGCGCCGACGGACTGCTTGTTTGGCGAGGCGTAATGCGCGAGCACAGCGACGCTGAACACGTTGACCAGCGGAATGATCGCGACCATCGCAACGGAGGCGAGGGCGAGACCGACATCGCCGAACAGATTGGCGGAGACCGACAGCGCGACATAGGTCTGCCAGCGGGTCGCGCCCTGGAAGATCGAGGTGAAGGCGGGGCCGTCGATGTCGAGCCGCGCCAGGGCCGGGCGCAGCGCCAGGCAGAGCAGCGACATCGCGAGCGCGGACAGCAGCAACGCGCCGCCGACGCCTGCGACCGGCACCCGACTGAGATCCGCCTTGACCAGCGTCTGGATCAGCAGCATCGGAAACAGCACGTAATAGGTCAGCCGCTCCAGCCCGTGCCATTGCGTGTCGAGCCGCATCAGGCTGTGTTTCAGCGCCACGCCGAGCACAATGAGAATGAAGACCGGCAGCAGCGCCGCAATCACCACCGCCATGGGTCAGTCCGTCCCCGAGGTCGTGCGAAGATTGGCGAGGCGATCGAGCGCGCCTTGCAGGATGAAGATCGCGGCGTGCTCGTCGATCACCTCGGCGCGTTTGGCGCGGCTGACGTCCATGCCGATCAGCTCGCGCTCGACGGCCGAGGTCGAGAGGCGCTCGTCCCACAGGCCGATCGGCAGTGCCGTGAGGCCGGCGAGATTGCGGGCGAAGGCGCGGGTCGATTGCGCGCGCGGGCCCTCGCTGCCGTCCATGTTGATGGGCAGCCCGAGCACGAAGCCGACTGCCTTGCGCTCTGCGGCGATGGCGAGCAGGCGCGCGGCGTCCTGCTTGAACGCCTTGCGCTGGATGGTCTCGACGCCGGTCGCGAGCCGCCGGTCCGGATCGGAGACGGCAACGCCGATCGTCTTGGTGCCGAGATCGAGCCCGATCAGCGCACCGCGCGCGGGCCAGTGGGTTGCAGCGTCGATGAGAGGTAGGATAGGAGCCGGCATGGCGTTAGCGCATACCATGCGAAGCGCTGCGGAGTGAACCAAGAACAATGGATGCGCTGACCCTATTCGGCCTGTTCGCGGTGACGGCGATGCTGGTCTGCTATGCGCTGGAGGATCGCAGCCATTGGTTCGTGATGCTGTTCGCCGCATCCTGTGCGCTCGGCTCGGCCTATGGTTTCCTGCAAGGCGCCTGGCCGTTCGGCGTGGTGGAGGCGATCTGGGCAGTCGTAGCGCTTCGGCGTTGGTCGCTCAGGCCGCGATGACCTCGTCATCCCTGTTCAGGCAGGACACAAACCCCTTTAGCGCGCTGTACTGGTGGCCGGCGCGACGCTGGATGAACAGCGTCTCGACGCGCGCGTAGGCTGCGGGAAGCGTGTGGACCGACACGTTGTCGATCATCGCGCTGCGATCGACCACCGCGCGCGGCAGCAGCGTCACGCCCATGTCGGCGGCGACGCAGCCGATCATACCGTCGAGCGTGCCGAGCTCGAAGCGCGCGGCCGACGGCCAGCCGAACTCGACGAAGATCTGCTCGAGCCGCTGGCGATAGGTGCAGCCGGTGCGGAACACCAGCGCCGTCGGCCCGGATTCCGGCGTGCCGGCGCGCAGCTCCTTCAGTGATGCCCAGCGGCGCGCGCTGACCAGCACGAGCTCCTCGCGGAATGCGCTGACGGCAGTGAGATCGACATGTTCGATGGGACCCGCGACGAAGGCGCCGTCGAGCGCGCCATCGAGCACGGCGGCGACGAGATCGGCTGATGTCGCGGTGCGCAGGCTCAGCCGCACGGCGGGGAAGCGGCGATGGTAATCGGCGAGCAGCGGCGGCAGGCGCACGGCGGCGGTCGTCTCCATAGAGCCGATCGCGAGCGGACCCCTGGGCTCGCCGTCATCGCGCGCGGCGAGCACGGCCTCGCGCGAGAGCGCCGCCATCCGTTGCGCGTAAGGCAAAAGCCTCTTGCCGGCGCCGGTCAGCGTCATGCCGCGGCTGTGGCGCTCGAACAACGGCGTGCCGATCTCGGACTCCAGCGCCTTGATCCGTTGGGTGACATTCGATTGCACGGTGTTGAGTTCTTCGGCGGCGCGGGTGATGCCGCCGGTGCGGGCTACCGCGGCGAAGGTCTTGATATCGCTGAGTTCCATGGCGTCGTTTCGTTTTAGAGATGGCAGCGTTCGCAAGAATTCAATTTTCGAGAATGCTATTCCCACTTAGCCTTGCTGTCCATACGGGAGGAGCCATGTCGATCACCACACCACTGACCACGCTGCTCGGCATCGAGCACCCGATCCTGCTTGCTCCGATGGATATCATCGCGGGAAACAGCCTGGTGACGGCGGTGAGCCGCGCCGGTGGCTTTGGTGTTCTGGGGGGCGGCTATGGCGAGAGGGCTTGGCTGGAGCAGGAGACGGCGAAGCTGAACGCGCTGCGCGCGCCGTTCGGTATCGGCTTCATCACCTGGAGCCTCGCCAGGCGCCCTGAGCTTCTCGACATCGCGCTCGCAGCGCACCCCAACGCTATCATGCTCTCGTTCGGCGATCCCGCGCCATTCGCGTCAAAGATCAAATCTGCCGGCGCGCGGCTGATCTGCCAGGTGCAGGACGAGGCCATGGCGCGACAGGCGCTCGATGCCGGCGCGGACGTTCTCGTCGCGCAAGGCACCGAAGCAGGCGGCCATGGCGCATCCCGTACCACCGTCGACCTCGTGCCTGCAATCGTCGATCTCGCGGCGGGTCGCGTGCCGGTGGTCGCGGCCGGCGGCATCGCCGACGGGCGCGGGCTCGCCGCCATGATGATGCTGGGCGCAAGCGGCGTGCTGCTCGGCACGCGCTTTTATGCGAGCCAGGAGGCCGACGGCGCGGATGAGGCGAAGCGGCGCATCTGTGATGCAACGAGCGGCTCGACCGTGCGCGGCATAGTTTTCGATCTCTCCCGCAACAATGTCTGGCCGGCGCCGTTTACCGGGCGGTGCCTGATCAACGATCACGCCCGGCGCTGGATGGGCCGCGAGGTCGAATTGATGCAGAATGTCGCCAAGGTTGCGGCCGATTATGCCGCCGCAAAGGCGAGCGGCAATTTCGATGTCGCCGCTGTGATCGCGGGCGAGGCGGTCGGCCTGATCCATGATATTCCGCCGGCGGCCGAAATCGTCGAGCGGATCGCGACGGAGGCCGAGCAGCTGCTGGCCGGCCGGCGCAACTCGGTCGCTTCTGCTGCTTAAACAAGAGAGAACAACCATGTGGCCTGACCGTCGACTGATCAACCTCTTCAAGACCGAATTCCCGATCGTGCTGGCGCCGATGGCTGGCGTGATGGATGCGGAGCTCGTGATCGCGGCTGCGCAAGGCGGTGCGCTGGGCTCGCTGCCATGCGCGATGCTGTCGGCAGAGAAGGCGCGCGAGCAGGTCAATCTCATTCGTCAGCGTGTCGCTGCGCCGGTGAATATGAACTTCTTCTGCCACAAGCCTCTCGAACTCACGGCCGAGGCCGATGCGCGCTGGAAGCAGCGGCTCACGGGCTATTACAAAGAGCATGGTCTCGATCCGGCAGCGCCCATCAATGCCGCCAACCGCGCGCCGTTCGATGCGGCGTTCTGCGAGGTCGTCGAGGAGCTGAAGCCGGAAGTCGTCAGCTTCCATTTCGGCCTGCCGGCGGAGGCGCTGCTGAAGCGCGTCAAGGCGGCTGGCTGCCTCGTGATTTCCTCCGCTACCACCGTGAAGGAAGCGGTCTGGCTGGAGCAGCACGGCGTCGATGCCGTGATCGCGCAGGGCGCCGAGGCGGGCGGCCATCGCGGCATGTTCCTCACTGAGAATATCTCGGAGCAGCCCGGCACCTTCGCGCTGGTGCCGCAGGTGGTCGATGCCGTCAGGGTGCCGGTGATCGCCTGCGGCGGTATCGCAGATGGGCGCGGTATCGCGGCCGCCTTCGCGCTTGGCGCGGCCGGCGTGCAGATCGGCAGTGCCTATTTGCGCTGCCCGGAATCCAAGGTCAGCGCCGGCGGTCGCAAGGCGCTCGCCGAGGCGCGGGACGATTCCACGGTCATCACCAATGTGATGACCGGGCGGCCGGCGCGCGGCGTGCAGAACCGCCTGATGCGCGAAGCCGGCCCGATTTCGCCGGACGCGCCGGCCTTTCCCCATGCCGCGACCGCGCTGGGGCCGTTGAAGGCGGCAGCCGAGAAGCAAGGCAGGGTGGATTTCACCAATCTCTGGGCCGGGCAGGCCATCGGTATGGGGCGCGAGATACAAGCGGCCGAATTGACCCGGGATCTGGCCCAATCCGCGCAGGCCCGCCTGAAAGCGCTGGCCGGCTAGGCCCGATGAGATCCCGGAGGATCGTCATCGCGCTTTAGGCTATTGTTTGCGCATGATCTTTCGGAAAACCGCTGCGCACTTTTCCGGATCATGTGCCCAGCGCCGGTTGCGGCGCAAAACCGGCCTCTGCTATACGGCAGACCTGATTTCTGCCGTTCGAGGCCTTATATTATGTCCGTTGACGCCGCTACCGTCCGCCGCATCGCGCATCTCGCGCGCATTGCGGTTTCCGATGACGAGGTTCCGCATCTCCAGGGCGAGCTCAACGCCATGCTTGCCTTCGTCGAGCAGCTCTCGGAGGTCAATGTCGAGGGCGTCGATCCCATGACGTCCGTGACTCCGATGGAGATGAAGAAGCGTCAGGACGTCATCAAGGACGGCGAGATCGCCGACGATATCGTTGCCAATGCGCCAGCGACCGAAGGTCACTTTTTCCTGGTGCCGAAAGTCGTAGAGTGAGTTTCTAGTTCAGGACGCTGTTCGATGTGCCTGCTATGCGACGATGAGAAGGCCTATCAGGCCTATATGAACTATCTCGACGCGATGGAGCGGCAGGGCAAGGCTGCCGATCCCAACGTGGCCGTCAATGCCGTGCTCGACCAGCTCGAGGCGGCGGCGAGTGCGTCCACCAAGAAAGACGACCCGGCCAACGACAAGACCCTGTCTCCGTTCTTCTGTAGCCCGATCAATAAATGACCAATTTGACATCGCTGACGCTCGCCGAGGCCCGCAAGGGTCTCGCCGACAAGACATTCACGTCGCTCGAGCTGACCGACGCGCATCTGAGCGCGATGGAAGCTGCACGTGCGCTCAACGCCTTCGTCCTGGAGACGCCCGACCAGGCGCGCGCCATGGCGCGTGAAGTCGATAGCAAGATCGCCAGGGGTGATGCCGGCCCGCTCGCCGGCATTCCGCTCGGCATCAAGGACCTGTTTGCGACAAAGGGCGTGCGCACTACGGCCTGCTCGAAGATTCTCGGCAATTTCGTGCCGACCTACGAGTCGACCATCACCTCGCAGCTCTGGCGCGACGGTGCGGTCATGCTCGGCAAGCTCAACAACGACGAGTTCGCGATGGGCTCGTCGAACGAGACCTCCTGCTTCGGTCCGGTCGGCAATCCGTGGCGGCGCGAGGGCTCCAACACGACGCTGGTGCCGGGCGGCTCGTCCGGCGGCTCCGCCTCGGCCGTTGCAGCGCTGCTCTGCATGGGCGCGACTGCAACCGATACCGGCGGTTCGATCCGCCAGCCGGCAGCGTTCACCGCGACCGTCGGCATCAAGCCGACCTATGGCCGCTGCTCGCGCTGGGGCATCGTCGCCTTTGCATCCTCACTCGATCAGGCCGGTCCGATCGCGCGCAGCGTGCGCGATTGCGCGATACTGCTGCGCTCGATGGCGGGCCACGATCCGAAGGACACGACGTCCGTTGACCGCGCCGTGCCGGACTACGAAGCCGCGGTCGGCAAGTCCGTGAAGGGCATGAAGATCGGCATTCCCAGGGAATATCGTCTCGACGGCATGCCGGCCGAGATCGAAAAGCTTTGGGAAGCGGGCGCGGCCTGGCTGAAAGCGGCCGGCGCCGAGCTCGTCGAGGTGTCGCTGCCGCACACCAAATACGCGCTGCCGGCCTATTACATCGTCGCGCCGGCGGAAGCCTCGTCCAACCTCGCCCGCTATGACGGCGTGCGCTACGGCCTGCGCGAGCAGGGACGCAACATCATCGAGATGTACGAGAACACGCGCGCCGAAGGCTT
Source organism: Bradyrhizobium sp. UFLA05-109 (assembly GCF_054185165.1). Lineage (NCBI taxonomy): Bacteria > Pseudomonadati > Pseudomonadota > Alphaproteobacteria > Hyphomicrobiales > Nitrobacteraceae > Bradyrhizobium > Bradyrhizobium sp. UFLA05-109. Next base: position 205,703 of record NZ_JBBIAR010000001.1, read on the forward strand.
TGGCGCGGAAGTGAAGCGCCGCGTCATGATCGGCACCTACGTGCTCTCGGCCGGCTATTACGACGCCTATTATCTGCGCGCGCAGAAAGTGCGCACTCTGATCAAGAAGGATTTTGAGGATTGCTTCGCCAAGGGCGTCGACGCGATCCTCACGCCGGCGACACCGTCGGCCGCCTTCGGCATTGGCGAGAAGGGTGGCGCCGATCCGGTCGAGATGTACCTCAACGACATCTTCACGGTGACAGTGAACATGGCGGGCCTGCCCGGCATCGCCGTGCCGGCGGGCAAGGACGCGCAGGGCCTGCCGCTCGGCCTGCAACTGATCGGGCGTCCCTTCGACGAGGAGACGCTGTTCTCGCTCGGCGAAGTGATCGAGCAGGCCGCCGGCCGCTTCACGCCCGCGAGGTGGTGGTGAACATGGCGGCGTACATCGCCAGCCTCGAGGGCGCAGCGCCCGCGCCGAACCTCGGCGTGCCGCTCGCAGGGCTCTGGTGGGCCGCCAAGGGCGACTGGGACAAGGCGCACAAGATCGTCCAGGACGAGGACAGCCGCGAGGCAGCCTGGGTGCATGCATACTTGCACCGCGTCGAAGGTGACCTCGGCAATGCCGGCTACTGGTATCGCCAGGCGGGCCAGCCGGCCGCGAAGGATTCATTGCAGGCGGAGTGGGAGCGCATCGCTGCCACGCTGCTCGGGAGCACGACATGAGCACGGCCACGCACAAGCTTCTGAAGGGCTCAACCGGCGACTGGGAGATGGTCATCGGCATGGAGATCCACGCCCAGGTGACGTCGAACTCAAAACTGTTCTCGGGCGCGTCCACCGCGTTCGGCGGCGAGCCGAACACGCATGTGTCGCTGGTCGACGCGGCGATGCCCGGCATGCTGCCCGTCATCAACGAGGAATGCGTCAGACAGGCTGTCCGGACCGGGCTCGGGCTGAACGCGAAGATCAATCTGCGCTCGGTGTTCGACCGAAAAAACTATTTCTATCCCGACCTGCCACAGGGCTATCAGATCAGCCAGTACAAGTCGCCGGTCGTGGGTGAGGGCGAGGTGCTTGTCGAGCTCGACGGCGGCCGCAGCGTCAACGTCGGCATCGAGCGGCTGCATCTGGAGCAGGATGCCGGCAAGTTAATGCACGACCAGTCGCCGACGATGTCCTATGTCGATCTCAACCGCTCGGGTGTGGCGCTGATGGAGATCGTCTCAAAACCGGACATCCGCGACGCCGAGCAGGCCAAGGCCTATGTGACCAAGCTGCGCTCGATCCTGCGCTATCTCGGCACCTGCGACGGCGACATGGAGAAGGGAAACCTGCGCGCCGACGTCAACGTCTCGGTGCGTCGTCCCGGCGGGCCGCTCGGCACCCGCTGCGAGATCAAGAACATGAACTCGATCAACTTCATTGGACAAGCGATCGAGTACGAGGCGCGGCGCCAGATCGAGATCCTCGAGGACGGCGGCGAGATCGACCAGGAGACGCGGCTCTACGACCCCAACAAGGGCGAGACGCGCTCGATGCGGTCGAAGGAAGAGGCGCACGACTACCGCTACTTCCCCGATCCCGATCTCTTGCCCCTGGAGTTCTCGCAAAGCTTCGTCGACGAGCTGAAAGCGAACCTGCCCGAGCTGCCGGACCAGAAGAAGACGCGCTTCGTCGCCGATTTCGGCCTGTCAGCCTATGATGCCAGCGTGCTCGTCGCCGAGCGCGAAAGCGCTGACTTCTACGAGACCGTACTGGACAGGCTCGCCAATCGAGCCCGCGACGGCAAGATGGCGGCGAACTGGGTGATCAACGAGCTGTTCGGCCGTCTCAACAAGGAAGGCCGGGCTATTGCGGGCTCTCCCGTCACGTCCTCGCAGCTTGCCGCGATCATCGATCTGATCGGCGAGGGCACGATCAGCGGAAAGATCGCCAAGGATCTGTTCGAGATCGTCTGGCAGGAGGGCGGCGATCCGCGCGCGCTCGTCGAAAGCCGCGGCATGAAGCAGGTCACCGACCTCTCGGCGATCGAGAAGGTGGTCGACGACATCATCGCTGCCAATCCCGACAAGGCGGCACAGGTCAAGGACAAGCCGCAGTCGCTCGGCTGGTTCGTCGGCCAGGTGATGAAGGCGTCCGGCGGCAAGGCCAACCCGCAGAGCGTCAACGACCTGCTCAAGTCCAAGCTCGGCGTCTGACCTTTGTGGTGACGGCGCGTGCCGTCACCACAATCCCGCCTTCGCGCATCCGTCGCGCGCACTGGCGACACCAGCGTCGCCTCGATCGCACCGTCCAAGCCTCACCGAATCGCCGTCTTCGATTCGTACAGAACGGCGGCTTCGAGTACGCTCCGGCGAGCGATCGCGCCGTTAAGCATGAAAATATTTTCGTTGCCAAAATTCACGACTCAGAGTCCGCGAAACGCGTTTCGTGCGCCTTCGCGCAAGACGCAACGCGCGACGGAGCGTCGATCGCGCGCAACGTGCGAATGCGGAATGGGCTTGCATCATAGGGTTTTCTTGCAATCGATGCTTTCGCTGGCGTCGATGCGGCAGGCACTTTCCGCATAGACGGTCGAACGACTCGTCGAGCGCGTGCGCGAAGCGCGAAGTAGTTGCGCGCTTTGCTGCGTCAACACTTCCTTAAGCGGGAAGATGTTTTTTTCGCCGTGTTGGTGTATTCGGGATGAAGTGCATTCGATCCCCGAATGCACGCAGCGATTAAAGCCATCTCACACATCGGAGGGCAACATGGCCAAGAAAGCGAAGAAGGCGAAGAAGGCGAAGAGCGCAGTGAAGAAGACTGCGAAGAAGACCCGCAAGGTCGCGAAGAAGAAGAAGTAACTTCGCTTCTGAAGTCGCCGGCCTCTCTGATGGCCGGCACGTCATCAGCGCCTTCTGCGATCTGGTTTGCCTTCGGCAGGACAGGTCTCGGTCAATTCGGCTCTGATCGGCGATAGAGGGTGTCGGCGAGACATCAGGTCAACGGTCGGATCATCCATCCTTGTCGAGCTTGCTCGTCAAGGTCTGGTCCGGCAGAAGAAACGAGTTTTCTTCGTTCGGTGCGGTTCGCCTTTATCGGCCCCGCAATTTCATGAGTAGCCTCGCGGCCAAAATGAAATCTGGTCCTGACGTGTTCGCCGACGCCCTCGTTCGAGTAGCCGGGATCCTCGCCGGCGTTTTCATTTCCCAAAACTTCACATCCCAGTCGCGATAGAGCAGCCGAACAGGCTCGCGATCGCCGTGGTCCGACTGCGCGCCCGAATTCTGAACTGTCATTCCCCGCGAAGGCGGGGAATCCAGTTCGCCGCGGCTTCTCTGTATGCGTCACTGCCTCTGGAATACTGGATCGCCCGGGCCGGGCGATGACGCCGGAATTTGGCTATGATCGTGCGCACCTCACCACACGTGATGGTTATCATCGTCCGAAGATCCAGACGGTAAACGAAGTCTGACGAATCGCAGAAGTGCTTGAGAATCCCGGACTTCTTGCATTTTCCTGGCCGTGCCGCGTGGCCTCGCGTTTACGTCCCCTTCATCGCGATACTTAAACTGCCATTCAAATTTGCTCGCCAAGATCGCCCTCAACAAGCCGGCAGGAACGGCATTGGGACGAGTTGAACAGTTTGGACGGGAGCCGCGCTCGGGGGAACGAGGCGGCACAACAATAAAGGGGATGCGACATGTTTCAGGGGACTTTCGATCTGGAGACCGCGACGCCGGTCGACGCGAGCGCTTTGTCGGACGTGCTGTTCGAGCGGGGGATGCATTGGGCGAGCGGCCGCTCCGGCCTCGTCGATCTCGTCGCCGCGCATAAATGGTTCAACCTCTCGGCGCTGAAGGGCCGCAAGGATGCGATTGCCCATCGCCAGGAAGTCGCGGCGCAGATGTCGGATGCCGAGATCGCGGCCGCGCAGCGTGAGGCGCGGGCCTGGGTCACCATGCACTGACCGGCTCACTCAAGGTAGGCAACCGAACTTTGACCGATCGGTGCGATTGCGCCGAGGCGACCTTCTAGACGGCAAACGAGGCCGGCGCTTCGCCGGCACGATGTCGGCGCCACATTTCAGTGAAGGCCTTCTCGATATGTCGCGTCATGCGGGCAGTATCGAAGAGAGGCCAAGTGGACCGATGCGTCGCCAGCTTGCTCTTGAGGGCGGTTCGAAGTTCGGGATCGTGCGCGATCCGAAGCGCCAAAGCCTCATATTCGTCCAGCGATCGCGTCACCAGCTCAGGAAGGCCTACGGCATTCAGGAGACTGGCTGCAACACGTCCCGCAAAGGCGGTGCCGAGGCAGGTCAGGACCGGCAGGCCAGCCCAAAGGGCGTCGCTGGCCGTGGTATGGGCGTTGTAGGGCAACGTGTCCAGGAACAGATCGGCGAGCTGGTGGCGTGCCAGGTGTTCGTCGATAGCGACGGGTGGGGCGAACACGATCCTCTCGGCGGCGATGCCGCGCGCAACGGCTTCACGCCTCAGGTTCTCGCTGGCGATCTGGCCCCCATCAAACAGCCAAAGGACGCTGCCGGCGGTCTTGGCAAGCAGCCTCATCCAGACGTCGAACAGCACGGGCGTGATCTTCAACGTTTTGTTGAACGCGCAGTAGACGAATGCATCGTCCGGCAGTCCGACCTCGCTCCGGGTCGGTGCATTCGGCAGGGGCGGTCGCCTCGCGTCGGTCGCCTGATAGCTGTCGGGGAGATAAATCACCTTCTCGGCGTAATGCTTCTGCTCGCCTTCGGGGATGACGATCCGGTCGGCCATGACGTAGTCGATATATGAGGCGCCCATCGTGCCGGGAAAGCCGAGATAGTTGACCTGGATGGGAGCCGGCCGGTGCGCGAGGATTTTTGGCCGCGCAAAGGCGGTGAAGCCTCCGAGATCGACGAGGACCTCGATGTCGAGCTGGCGTATCAGCTTGACCACGTCCTCGTCGGTAAGATGGTTGACGTCTTCAAAGCGTTCGAATGCTGCCTTCAGGCGGTTGCGCATCTTGCTGCCGTCATCCGGTCCGTAGGAGATGGCGCTAATCTCGAAGCGCTCGCGGTCGTGCTGCTCGAAAAGTCCGGCCATCAAATGCGCGGTGGCGTGATTGCGAAAATCGGCAGACACATACGCGACCCGCAGCCGGGAAGCCGGCGACGGCGTTCTTGGTATCGCTGCACCTCGCTCCGGGGCGACGTTGGCGACATATGTCTTCGCACAGGTCAATTGGTGTGCCGGAGAGGACGAGGCAAGAAGGAAGGTGAGGGGATCGATCGCCACGCCTGATTCGACGGCCTCGTCCAGGGCGGCCTGTTCACGTTCGAAACTGCGCCAGTCGGCACGGCTCTGCCTGGAACCAACGAGCTTGCTCAATGCGAATGGGAAAGCCTTGTTCAGTGCGACAGTTCTTTCGAGCGCTGCGATCGCTTCGTCGTGTCGGCCCATTTGGGTAAGAACCTCAGACAAGACGAAATGGTATTGTGGATTCGACGGCGCGAGCTCGACGGCACTTCGGTAACTATCATGCGCTTCGTCGAGCTGACCGAGCTGATGGAACGCACTGCCTCGGTTTGCGAATGCTGCGCTCGATGGCGCGATCGCAATGGCGCGATCGAATTCCGCGATGGCGCCGCGAAGCTCCTGCCGTGCAAGCAGGATCGCTCCGCGATTGAGATGCGCATCGGCGAAGTTAGGCGACAGGGCAATCACTTTCGCAAGCAAGGCGAGCGCATCGTCCGTCTTGTCCAGTGCACGCAGCACGTTGGCATAGTTGAAAAGAACGTTGGGATTGCCGGAGTCGACGCGGGCAGCCTTCTTGAGCAATGGCTCGGCGTCCGCGAAATTGCCGCGCTGGGCCTGCAACAACCCCAGCATATGGAGCGCGGTGGGATGCGTTCTGCTTGCCCTCAGGATGGTCGTGTAGCCCCATTCCGCATCCGACAGTTTGCCCGAACGGTGCGCCGCAATTGCCTGGTCCAGAATAGCCGACGGATGGAGAGAGGAGGGGGCCGAAGCTCCCTTGTTGCGGCCTTGCTGCGGCATGTGATTGGATTTCCGGACCCCGATGACGGGTCTGTGCTTTGGCGAACTGGTGCAAAAACTCTAGTCGCCTTTGCGGGTGAGAACAACGGCCGCGCCGCCCGCGCTTCAAGGCACGAAACGACCGCGCTCGTGCCGAGATTTCCCGCGCGACAATATAGATGCCGCCCAACTGATGCGATGGTTACCCTCGGGCGTCGACGGCCGTCCGGTGCTCCGGGCATCAAGCCGGTCCCGACTCGTCCTTGGCTACGGTCGCTGTCAAAGCTTTCATCTGTAAAGAAACCCGCTAGCCTCAATTCTGCCGCTTGCGGCTCGCCGCGGGGTCGGGCATACCCGGCAAAGCCGGAGACGTGGCCGAGTGGCTGAAGGCGGCGGTTTGCTAAACCGTTATAGGCTTGTAAAGGCCTATCGAGGGTTCGAATCCCTCCGTCTCCGCCAGAGCATAATTCGCCTCCGTTCGCTAGCCTCCGAAAACCCCCTGTAGATACACAACTTTCCGCTCTAGGTCATCCTTGCGCGTTCGCCGCCATTCGCCTAAATTCAGGGTTCCGGTGTGGGTACAGGAGGGGGTAAATGGCAGGCGGAAAGCTCACAGCCCTTGAAGTGACCAAGGCAAAGGCGCCTGGAATGTACGGCGACGGCGGCGGCCTCTACTTGCAGGTCAAAGGGGACGGCAAGGAGCGAATCTCGAAATCGTGGATCTTCCGGTATCGTCTCAACGGCCACACCAGCAAGACAGGGAAGCCGCTGGCGCGGGAGATGGGGCTGGGCTCGGTCGACACGTGGAACCTCGCAGAAGCCCGTGAGCGGGCCCGCCAGCAGCGCCAGCTCATCGACGAGGGGAAGGACCCCATCGAGGCCCGCAAGATCCAGGACCAAGCTAGCGCCCTGGAGAAGGCCAAGACGACGATCTTCCAGGATTGCGCCAAGGCCTACATCAAGGCCCACAAGTCCGGCTGGAAGAACGCCAAGCACGGCGAGCAGTGGGCGGCCACGCTGGAGACCTGGACCTATCCGATCATTGGCAAGCTGCCCGTCGGCGGCATCACCACCGATCTGGTGCTGAAGGTGCTCGAGCAACCGGTCGGTGACCAGGCGGAAGCGCCAACGTTCTGGACCGCGCGCACCGAGACGGCCAGCCGCGTCCGCGGCCGCATCGAGAACGTCCTGGACTGGGCCAAGGCGAAGAAGCTGCGCGATGGCGACAACCCGGCGCGCTGGAAGGGGCTGCTCGACAAGCTGCTGCCGGCGCCCTCCAAGGTCTCACCGGTGGAGCACCACAAGGCGCTGTCCTATGCCGACCTACCGCGCTTCATGGCTGATCTCCGCCGGCGGGATAGCCTCAGCGCCCGCGCGCTCGAATACACCATCCTCACGGCCGCCCGGACGAGCGACACGATCGGCGCCGTGCGGACCGAGGTCGACTGGGCGGTGACCGCCTGGACAGTCCCCGCGGCCCGCCTGAAGGGCAAGAAGGGCGCGCGCAAGCGCGACCATGTCGTACCGCTCAGCGACCGCGCGCTGGAGATCCTGGAGAAGCAGCCGGTACGGTCGGAGTACCTGTTCGCCAACGACGCCGGCGAGCCGCTGTCCAACATGGCAATGCTGGAGTTGCTCCAGGGCATGGACTTCGGCGAGGACCTGACCGTCCACGGCTTCCGATCGACGTTCAAGGACTGGTGCACCGAGCAGACGGGCTTCCCGAACGAGATGTCAGAGATGGCGCTGGCGCACACCGTGTCCGACAAGGTCGAGGCGGCCTACCGCCGCGGCGACATGCGGGAAAAGCGTCGACGGATGATGGCCGATTGGGCGACCTATTGCGCCAGTCCGCCGGCCGAGAGGTCGGACAACGTGAGGCCGATAAGGGCGTGAGGTGTGACAATAGGGGCTTGACCGTTTTCCGATCGTCCAGATTGTTTCGATCGAAACCGCTCGCCAAACGGGAAGTTAATCTTTATAGACGAACCTTGAAGTCGAGTGAATCGAGCCTATCTACGGCGCCCGAAGGTCGAACATGCCCAATCACTCGCCCGTTGCCATTGCAAACGAGTTTCTGCGCCGCCGCGCGAGCAGCGGCTGGCCGGCGCAGATGCAGTTGCAGAAGCTTGTCTACATCGCTCATGGCTGGAATCTAGCGATCAATGGCGAGCCGCTCGTGAACAGTCTGCCGGAGGCATGGGACAATGGGCCTGTGTTCCGGGAGATCTGGGATCATATTCGCGATTTCGGCTATCGAGGTCAGCATTGCGCGCTGACCGATCCATTCGATAACAGGGAAATTTCGGAGGAGCTTTCTTCGCAGGAGAAGGCTGTCATTGACCATGTCTGGAATAAGTATCGAGGGTTCAGCGGCCTCGCGTTGTCAAAGATGACTCACGAGCCAGGTACCCCGTGGTACCGGGCCTACTTTGGCGGAGGTCAGAACACGCCGCTGTCGAATGAGCACATAAAACATCACTACGTTGAACTGGCTTTAGCGGGTCGTGGGGCAAAATAAACCAGCTATTAGCGTCGACGATATTGATAAGGCGCCGGTCACCTTGCCGGCGCCTCATCATATGCCGCAACATGACGTCGACATGCTTCGCGAAGCCTTCAACCGACTTCGACCGAGAACTTCGAGCTGAAAGAGCAGAATTTGCTCTTGCGTCGCTCCAATAACACGCACGAGATCTTGGATAGTTTGCTGAGGCCCTATGCGAACCGCTCCTTTATTTTCATGTGCGGGTATTGCTCAATCGTCGCTCTGCTCATCATCGCCTGCGGGTTCAAGCTGGGTGGGTTTGAACTGCCGGGCAGCGTTCTGGAGGTCCTTGCCGGGAGCACCGCCGTGACCGTAATAGGATTGGTCGGCATGGTGCTCACCGGCATCTTTGTGGGTGCGCGTAAGCACCATTAGTTCCGAGTTCTGGCTAGATTCCCGCCATGTTTTGTACGCATGTTGCGAGATTGGCGAAAGTTGCTCTGAACTCGTCGCGGCTCTCGCTCATTGTCTGAAGGATCTTGCCCTTTTGCTCGATCTGAGTATCGGTCAGCGCAAACACCGGCACATTGAATTTTTGAGACTGCGCGATCAGAGAATTGAAGTCGGCGATGTTGGCCAAGTTGTAGGGACTGTCTCCGGGCTTGGCTTTCATGAAGTCGGCCTGGGAGATCGTCATCGACTCCATAGTCAGCACTGGGATCAGCTCGTTAAGAACTGTCGTCTTGATGATGTTGATCCACTGCTGGAACGATGAAGCCGGGCTTCCCGACCGAGGCCGATAGCGTTGCGAGATGATGCCGCAGAATTTCGGAGCCTTGCCAGGAAAGGGATATTGCAGGGTAGGGACGCGAAATGTCCCGACCGATGCATTCCACTTCGGGATGACACGTGCAAGCGAACTAATTGCCTGATTGCAGTAGTAGTCAGGAGAAGTTGGAATGATGAAGTAGTCCGCGCCCATCAAGAAACACTGATTTAGCGCGCCAACGCTAGGGCTCATGTCTACCAAAACAACATCGATTTTCTCCGCGGCGGCCGTCATCCGCAGTAGGGCGCAGATTGATCCAGGGATGTTTTGTAGGGCAGGAATGGCGGCGCTGGTCGAGAGGGCCACTGCAATTTGGGTCTCGTTTTCAGCCAGAGCGATGTTGCCAGCCAACAAATAAAGATTTTTGTTCGGCGTCTTGGTGACGCCCGCGGCCTTCAGCGGCGTGCCTGCACCGCTAAATACGGGTGTCAGCGCATCGCTGATGTTTGCATTCGGATTTTTCTTGTAGAAGTCAGCGAAGTCGTCGATGCCGTCGAAACCTAAGACGGTGCCGGTGAGATTGCACTGCGGATCGCCGTCGACGATCAAAACCTTCTTGCCGGCATTGGCGAGGGCCCAGCCCAAATTGAATGTTGTGGTTGTCTTGCTGACGCCACCCTTGTGATTGAACAATGCAATGATCGGAATTTGTTCGGCCATCTAATTATCCTCCCTGCGACCATCCATACGCAACCAGGGGGTGAGTGCAAGAGGGGTTTGCTTCAACGAATGGTGGATTGACGCGATCGCGCCTTTGACCCGCCGCGACTCAGGAGGCGCGCGCTCCGGCATTGTTTTGCCACGGGACAACCCCAACCGGAGGGCGAGCACAAGGGGTCTTCAGTGCAATAGCCTCCACACGATCGCCTCCACCAGTAGCGCCAGCATGCAGATGACCGTGCGGCCGCCGATGCGGTTCATTTGGTTTGCCGTGTTGTTGGGCTGGATGGGGTATTTTACTGCAAGCCTGACTTGCTGAGCTGAAGACAACGATCTCTGGCTTTATCGTGGTCCGCGTTGATCGTCGATGAAATTTGACGTGGCAGCGAACAGGTGGGCGATCCATCCTGGGGCGGGTAGATGCTGTCGCAAGTTGCCCTTTCCCCTGTGCACTCCGCGCGATTCTTACGCGTGCGGTCTGCCAATTGCTTGCAGGCAAAAGCCCAGGCTCTGTCGTATTCAGTTCGAGCAAACGACACGCAGGAGTCGTAGCCCGCTTGAATGGATGCTCTTTCGGCTGCCGCCTTCTGTTCTGCCGCGTCCCTTTCCATTTTCGCTCGTTCAGCTTCGTCTCGTCGCGCTAACTCCGTGCGAGCCCTTTCCATCTGCCGATCTCGATCGATCTGAGCGTCCCTTGCTGGGAGGTACACGGAATAGTAATAGCCAACGCTTCCCGCGGCCCCCAACAACGAGACCGCGAGACAGATCTTAAGAAAGTTGTCGATTGCCCCTGCCACCTTTGCCTCCCTCGCGGAGTTTCGGGCGAGACCGCCGTAGAGGATATGGAAATCCCTACTGTTTGGACGGTTCTTCAGCCTGCTGCTGCGTCGGAGTCGCTGCGGCCTGAGCTGGTGCTCGAGGCTTTGACTTCGCGCGGGGCTTAGATTGTGCGACCGGCGGTGGTGGCTCGGGCTCGGCCCCGGCCGCGGCCGCGCCATCAGGCTTGCCCTGGAATTGGATGTTGCACTTCCTGGCAATCGAGGCCTGCTCGATCGCGACCAACTGCCCTTTCATCTGCGCGAGCTCTGCGGCGGTCTGCTTGTCTCCACCGACAAGGAAAGCTGCAGGCCAGAAGATCACGACGGCGGCGGTCGTAGCGACAACATCCTTCGTGCGTTGGCTATCTTGCGCGCCCGATAAAGCTGCCGCTCGTGCAGAGACGGCCTGGGCTTCCATACCGAGCTGCTGGCAAGTGTAGCTCTGGTAAGTCACCGGCGAGACGTACGTGGCTGAGATATCGGCTGAAGACGAGGCACAGCCAGCGAGCGCGACCGCAATGGCCGCCAGACCAAAAAGACGCATAATTTATTTCCCCCCGGAAACAGTGGCATCCAAGCTCAACCACCGCGCGCGATCAATAGGACCTTCGCTGGACTGGTAAAAGTACGGGAGGACCATCCACAGAACGTGGACGCGCCGAAGCGCCCCGGGAAGGGGGTGGGTTTCTTATGGATTTCTCAATGCAAATCAGATGAGATGGTCGGCGGAGCCTAGAAACTCCCGCCAAAGGCCTTGCCGGGCCTGTTTGGCACCAGGGCGATGGCAGGGCGATCCTTGCCGGGATCAACTTCGCCATCGATTAGGACGCGCTGGTTAGCCGCCAGCGTGAACGGCAGCACTATGCCGGGAAGGCGGCGGCTATACAAGACCCGCAAGGGAAAGGCCGTCGCGCGTCGTCTCTGGCGACGTTTCTAGCTTCCCGGCGCCAGCGCTGATCGCTGGCAACCGGCCCTAGAAAGCCGGCCAAATCCAGAGCACCACCATGAAGAAAACCCCCAAGGCCAAGAGCAGCCGCCTCGCTACCACTCGTCGGCGCAATGCCGCTAAACGGCACCGAGAGTGGCAGGCAATGCCGGAAGGGAGGCTGCGCAACGACAGCGCAGTCTCGCCCTTCAACATGAACCGGCGCATCCTATGGCTCGCCCGCGAATGGCAGTTGCCGGCACCTCCGAAGGTCGGGCGCACCATGAGCAAAGAGCTCGCTTCCTACTGCCTCAGCCACAACATCAGCATGAATTGGCTGATCAGCGGCGAGCTCTTGGACCTGCAGCGTATGCTTCAGGAGCGTAAGTCGCAGCAGGTGCAGGCGCCGATCGTCCGCCAGATCATGGACAAGTACCACCGGCTTCCGCCCGGAATGCAGAAGATCATCGAAACCACAGTCGACCGGTTATTGGAGCAGCAGCACATGCCCACCGGCTGAGGCGGTAGTTTTCCACAACCCCGTGACGGCTCCGGATTGTTTCGTGGCCGTCACCGTCCATGATCAACTTCGCGCGGGGCCGGAGGGCCATCCGTCGCATCGTCTCTCACCGCGGCGATGCTGCCCCGCGCGATCCCTCTTCGCGGTGTGCGGTGAAAAAGGATGCCATCATTCACGATGGTGCTGGCCAATTGCCGTCAGCAAGTCTCGGCTGAAGCGCAGCATGAGTGGAAATCGTTTGACCTCGCGGTCGTTGATCGCTGGCGCGAGCATGCTTTTGTCGATGGTGCCTGGCAGGCTATCGAACGGGCTTCTTCGCGCGTTAGCGATAAGGCTCTCGAGCCCACCGGCCTCATCGAATGGGTTCTCGAACAAGCCAGGCTGCAGAAGCGGCTCGTGGACGAGGTCATTCCGCTTTCCGGGCCTCTCGAGAAGAGAGCGATTGCTGCAGCCGAGAAGGAATGGCGGGCGACCCGCGGCAAGCGGGGCGGAATATCGGCTGGCGCAAAAAGAGACCTGGCCCTGCACCACCGCGAAAACCGCATCCGCCTGCTAGGTCGACAGCCAAATCCCCGCAAAAGATTCATTCTGCTCTGCCGCGAGATGTTCATAGCAAATTGCGGGCAGCCACTGGATGACGTGACCGAGATGTTGGTCTTTGTGGTCTTCGGCGTCGCGGCTGGAAGTAACGAGGTTCGGGATGCGCTGAAACCAAGCACCCGTCTCGGTAGGACACCGAAACCCAAAAATAGCCGGTGAGTGTCCCATAGGAAATTGGACCAAATCGCCGAGGTTGGCCGCCGTACCGAATACACACGGATGCGAGCGGCACAATGTCAAATCCAGAGCTTCCCGGCTTTCTCGAGGGAAAGATCGTTTGCAGCCCGCAAGAGGCGCAGCGGGCGATCAACTGCAAAAACACACGGTTCTATGAACTGCTGAATGCAGGCGAGCTCCAGTCCTACATGGACGGGTCGCGCCGGCAGATCGTGGTCGCCTCGCTTATGGAATACGTGCAGCGCCGCCTCGAGGCTACCGGAAAGGCGGCCTGATCATGGGAGCGCGCAAACCTGAGCTCGCCGAGCCGGTCGTCGTCGACCAGTTTTGGGCCAACCGCCGCCACGACGCGATCATCGTCGACCTGTCGACGTTCAAGGGTCACAACCTGATCAACGTGCGCAAGCACTCCATGAACAGGGAAGGGAAGCTCGTCCCGACGGCCAAGGGCATCGCTATCAAGGTCACGCGGCTGCCTGACCTCGCCAAGGCGATCAACAAGGCTGTGGAGAAGGCGCGGGAGCTCGGACTGCTCGACGGGGAGGACGGCGAATGAACGCGCCGACAGAAACCCTCGTTGGAAAAGCGCTGGAAGACGCAATCTGGCTGCTCGAAACTCGCGCGTTGATCCGCGCCTATCTCGAGTATGAGCACCAGTACGAGCATCTCGCCGATGCGGTCGATCCCCTCCAGGAGTTTGCAGAGCGCTCTGGCCTGGTCGCCGCTATCGGTCAGGACCGAGTGCAGGAGCTCATTGGGGCACCCTTCGCACGCTTTCGGGCTATCGTAGCCGCCGAGATGGAAGAAGAGTGTGCGGTCGACGATGCGCCGGCTGACCTGCCTCCCGACTATGCGGCCCAACTTGTGCGCCAATGGGAGCTTGCTGATCCGCGCGATCGTTGGAGGCACACCGGCGAGTTGCCGCCTGCGCTGTCGACCGAGGTGAAGAAGCCCGTCGCCCACAAGCCGATGCATTCCACCGTCAACGCCTTCCTGCACGTCTCTCGGAACGGGAGCACCGAAAATCTGCGCGACTGGCTGGCCTCGCATCCGCTCGACGCGCCGTACCTCCTCGAACTCTGGACGCGCACATGCACGGCACCACAAAAGCAGATGTCCTAAAGGCGTTCGAGATGGTCGGGTTGAAGTCGGCCAAAATGCCGATTGAGGAGCCTGGCGATTGGGAATGCCTGGATACCGCGGGCGAATGGAAAGCCTGCAAGCCTCCGACGCCCGAGGAGTTGGCGGATCCGAGTCTGAGCAGCTTCTTTCGGCCGCTCCATGTGAGACCCGCGGAAGCTGTCCATGCGACCGCGGAGAAGACATTAGAAAAATTAACGTGGCTGGACATGGCCGGATGGGATGGCAGGGCCGTTCCCGAACGCCTGTGGGCGATCAAGGACCGCGTGCCGCTCCGGCAGACCGGCTTGTTCAGTGGGGAGGGCGGCACCGGCAAGTCCATCATCGAGCTGATGAAGAACGTTGCCCACGTCACCGCCAAGGATTGGCTGGGGACTCTCCCGGAGCCCGGGCCCGCGTTCTATCTCGGCGCCGAGGACGACCAGGACGAAATCCACATCCGCCTGGCTGCGATCGCCAAGCATTACGACGCCACGTTCAAGGACCTCACGGAGGGCGGGCTACACGTCCTGCCGCTGCTCGGCCGCGATGCCACGCTGGTGGCCGCCACCAAGGGCGGCAAGGTGGAGGTAACCGGCCTATACCGCCAGCTTTACGAGGCGGCCGGCGACATCAAGCCGCGAAACATCTCGATCGATACGCTCTCGCGCGCCTTCTCCGGCAACGAGATCGACCGCGTCCAGGTCTACGCCTTCGCGATGCACATGCAGGCCCTCGCCAAGGTGGCCGACGGCTCGGTGACCGTGCTCAGCCATCCCAGCCTCCAAGGCATCAATTCGGGATCTGGCTTGTCCGGCTCGACGGCATGGCACGGCGCGTTCCGCTTCCGGCAATACCTGAAAGCCTCTAAGGGCGAGGACGGCGAGCAGCCGGACAACGACCTCCGCGAGCTCGAGTTCAAGAAGAACCAGTACGGGCCCCGCGGCGAGACGCTCGTGCTGCGCTACCAGCGCGGCCTGTTCCTGCCCGAGGGCGGCGCCTCAAGCCTGGACAAGCTGGCCCAGGAGGCCAAGGCCGATCATCTCTTCCTGGACCTGCTGCGGCGATTTGCGGGCCAAGGGCGGAACGTCAGCTCGACACAGACATCGCCGACCTACGCGCCGACCGCCTTCAGCAAGGAAGCCGAAGCCCGTAACCTCGGTCTGCGAAAGCCCGACCTCGAAGCCGCGATGTCCCGCCTGTTCGCGGCCGACAAGCTCCACGTCGAGACGTACGGCCGGCCATCCCGACCTTATTCGAGGCTTGCGGTGAAGGCATGAGCTACAGCGTGCAACTCCCCGTGCAGCTGGTGTGCAGCTCTGTGCAGCTAAGCGTGCGTGCCACCCCCTGCCTAGCCATAGGAGAGCTGCACGCTCACACGCGTGCTGCACGCTCTCCCCACGGCATAGGCAGTTGCGAAAGGCGGAAAGGACCTCCTCAGCCAAGCATGCGTGGTAACTCGGAAGCCGGCGCTGACGGGCGGTGGATTATCCACCTGCCTGGTCGAGCAAATAACCTGTTACCCTCGTTAGGATCAGCAGGCGGACGGGGAATCCGCCGGAAGGCCTGCTTTGCTCGCGATTTGGCGCAATTGTCCGTTCTACCCACATCGCTGCCCACATTTCGGGAGGACATTTCGCGCGCGAGTGCCAACTCCGATCCCACTGTGTTGAAGCAGTGCGCGCGAGCCGCTCGCGAAATGCATGATCGCGGCGAAAAGGCCAACAGATCCGACGAAAAGACCCGGGTGGGTGGTGCCGGCAGGAAAAATCAAAGCCGGCCTCGATCATCGATATCTGTTCAAACTTTCGCGTCGGCTCCGAAAATTCGGCCGCTCCTCTCCGCAAACAACGTGCACATCCGCATCGCTTGAGCACGCATGACGACAGAACTCGATGTCCTGGAAGAGCTGGCGGATCAGATGAGCTTCAGCTTCGGCGCGAACGGTGGCGGGCACAAAGGGCGTCGCGGCGGGCTGTGGAGCGTTTCGCCGGCGCTGGAGCGCTCGAAGGTAGCCCGTGCGCCGAAAAACGAATCCACGACCACGGCAAGCCCGCCCAGGGCACAACGGCGAGCCGGCCGATCTGAGCTTGCGAACCCGCTCGCCAACGTGCCCACGGCCGGCGAGACCATCGCGACGGTGACGAGCTATCCCGAGCTTGTGGAAGCGTTCAGGGCGATCAAGGACCGCCTGGGCCTGAGCAACAAGTTCGTGGACGATGCCTGCGACTACGCGGACGGCATCACGGACAAGCTGCTCGGCCCCTCGCACACCAAGACGATCAATGCGTTGAGCTTCAGCATGTTCTGCGCGGTGTTCGCGGTGCGGTTCGAGATGAAGGTCGACCTCGAGGCGGTCCGGAAGATGGAAGCGCGTTGGGAGGGGCGCGAGACGCGCAAGGTCGCGCCGCCGGACTCGGTGCTGAGCAAGAAGCTTCTCGACAAGGCCCGGCCGATCATCCTGCGCGAGCTCGCGGAGGCGGGGTGCCGGTGTGGTCAGGTGGATGCGTCGGGTGCGTTGCTGCCAATCGTCCCCGATGGGAGGCTTTCGCCCACGTCCACACCTGAAAGCGACGACAGCGATGAACCCGAAGACCCACGTGAGTGTCCGCCTCAAGCCTGAGGTCGCTGCGTTCCACGAGGCCGAAGCGGCCAAGGAACGCCGGCCTGTCAGTCAATACATGGCGAACGTCTTGGAAGACGCGATGGTCGCCAAGCGGGCTGAAGCCCAACAGAGCGGCCATGCCGCGTAAGGAGCAGCGAAGATGACCACCGATCCTCTTGCAATCACCAGCATCCTCGGAGCCTCCGCGGCAACGTTGGATCAGTACGAGGCAATGAAACCGGCAGAGCGCGCGGCCTACGCCGCCGAGCGCGAGAAACGCGAGTTCGTCGCGCGGCATGTGGTTTTCGGTCATGACCACAAGCTCGACGAGAACGGCTCGCCGGTTGAGCAGGGCCATGGAGCCCCTGGCAGGGAATCTCCCCAGCATTGGGCCGCCCTGCTCCTGGCCGAGCGCCGTGGGGACGAGCCCGCCGGTACAACGGCACGCATGAAAGCCGAAGCTGAGCGCCGCAAGTCGGGAGCGAAAGCGTGAAAAACCCGTTCGCGCGCGACCCCGACGCGGCTCTCGATCGGGCACGTTCCGACCTCTTCAGCGTCGAGGCGCAGATCGGGGCGCTTCAGGTGGAGCGCGCGACCAAGTTGGCTGACGGTGTCGGTGTTGCCGACATCGAGCCGATCGACTTGAAGGTCGAGAAGCTGCAGCGGGAAATTCGCATCCATCGCGAGCGCATTTCCGTGCTGGAAGCCAAGCAGCGGGATCGGCATCGCCAGTCGATCGAAGCGTCCCGTGCAGCCGCCATCACGGCGACGAGGAAGAAGATCGAGGAGCGGGTTGCGCTGGCTGCCGATCTCGAGAAGGCGATCAAAGTCGCAGCGGAGGCGATGTCCGCGCTGCTGCAGTCAGGCGACGTCGTGACGGAGTGGCCTGATGGCCTCGCGGTGCCCTTCGCGCCGAGCGAACACCAGGTGCTCAGGGCCGAGGTCGCCTACCTGATATTTGTGGCCGACCTTCCGGCGCCGGCGCGTCCGAACCGTTTTGAAGCACCAAGCCTCACGGGAGCGGTCGAGAACCTCGGTGCAGCGCTTATCGCGCAGATGGAAACCGCCCAACCGCTGAAAGGCAAGGCAGCATGAGTGCGAATTACGAGACGTACCGCACGACGGTGAAGTCTGCCGACACGACCAAGGCAGCGACGCTTGCGGCCGCGGAGACAACGAAGCAGACGACCATTGATGCTGCGGCTTCCGTGGTCGGCTACCGGCCTGGCTTCCCGACGGGATATGCGACCTACGCCGCCGCGGTCGCCTCAGCCAATGCCGCACTTGCAGCCTCGCGCGCCGCGGCCGAACAGGCCAAGCAGTCGGCCACGATGATCGCGCAGGACACGCTGCGCACTCAAGGGGAGATTCCGCGATGAGTGATGTCATCAATCTGTCGACGGGCCAGCGCGTCGAGCCGCTGAGCGAGTACGAAAAGAGCATCTTCGGCGCGGATGCCGTGCGTGATCCCGTCACCGGGCTCGTGCTGGAGCAGGGGAGCGGCGCGCACAGCCGCGCCAAGCAGTCAAAGCTCTACGGCTACTATCTCAACGATCCGACCTGGGTTGAGCAATACAAGCGGTCCGATCCGCACGCACAGACCCGCAATCCCGAATTGTTCAAGGACGACGACAAATGATTGAGCAGAATCATCCGATCCAACCGGTGCCCGTCTTCGTCCCTGTAGACGAAACGAAGAGAGTGGTGGTCCCCGCGGAGAAGCTCGCGGCTTGGTTGGCGATTGCCGAGCACTTGAAGCGCGAAGGTGATAGCCAGCCAGTGACCGACACGAAATTCGCTCTCATCTACAAGTTCAAAAACGAAGCCGGCGACACTCTGCTATGGCACGCGAGCGTGACCGCTGATGAAATCGCGCGAGGGATGTGTGGGAGCTTCAAGCACACGCCCTTTCCACCTCTCCCGTTAGGATACAAGTTAGCTGGTCTGCCCGCGTTTGTTGTCGAAGGCGACGACAAATGACGGAGACAATCACCGCCACGGTCCAGGCGGATATCCCGACCGTCGTCGACACCGCAACCGCATCGTCACCGCCGCCGAGCATTCACCAGCAAGCCGATACTTTGCGCTCGCAGCTGATCGCGAATCCCGAATTCAGGTCAAAACATCTGGCCGGCGATCTCGCCTCTCGCCGGCAAATGGCTGCGCTCGACTCGATCCGCATCAGCGATCCCAATGCGGATCCGGCCGCGCTCAAGGCGCTTGCTGAGCAGGCCGGTATCATCGAGATGCCCCGCCCCGCGGCAGCGCCCCCAGTCAGTGCGCTGGCTGCTCCTGGGCCGAAGCCAACGGATTATCCCGTCTATTGGGGCAACACGCGCAATGAGCTCGGCGCGGACAGCTTCAATGTCGCGGTCGAAGAGTCGACCACCTTTGCATCTGCGATGAAGTTTGCTCCCGCGTTCGGAAAGGCTGTGATCGAACATCTCGTGGAGGCCGGTGCGCGCTTCAAGACGATGGAGCCCGAGCGGCGAACCATGTGGGTCATCGAGCAACAGAGCCGCGGGATGATGAGCGCAGGCGGTCCGGAAGCTTATGAGGCGTTGAAGGCCGACGCTGCCAAAGCGCTGGACCTCGCAGGCAATCATCCATGGTCGAAGCTGCTTCGTGATCCGGCGGCGCCCATCAGTCACGACGTTTGGCTGTTGCAGACCTTGGCAAACTACTGGCGCTCGCATCAGCGCGCCCCTGGCAAAGGCCAATAGCGTGGTCGAGACGAAGACATTCCACGACGAGATCAGGCGCTACAGGCGCTCGCTCGCCCGTTGGAACCTGCGTTATCACCTATCGAAATATCCGCGCGATTTGCTGCGGTACTGGATCGACGAGGAGGGCGCGCTGCCGGTCGGAACGTGCAGCACAGCCTTTCGTGCCTGGCAGGCCGGCGTCAAACCTGGTCGCCTCTACAAGGGGCCGCCGTGGCGTCCACAGCTTCGCGTCGTGGCTGGTGGCAAGAGCTAATTGGTCTAATGACCCAGCCTGCCTCGGCCGTGATATGCACACGGGGCGGCGCGGACCGCAGACTCAATTAGCCCCGTCACCGAGTCGGAGGCGTGGCGCAAAAAGTAGCTCGAAACGCCATGTTGGTACTGCAAAGGCTCTTTAGCAACCTATTAGCCTGCAGGCGCCCCGACCAACTTTCTCGACTCCGTTTATTACAGCCTCGCCCTGCTTGACGGTCACGCCGACATATATCTCTGTCGCCACCGTGGCGGCCTTTGCTACGTCGCCGTTGCCGACGGCGTCGCCGAGCTGCTGCAGTTGTTCACCTGTTGCATTGACATTAGTTTCGTCGCGGATCGGCCCACACTCGCTTTCGTCGTACGGGTTAACTTCGACTGCGGTGGTATTCGATTGTTTTGATTTCTGGGAAACGAGCACGCGAGCGACCTCCCTCCCTGGATCAACGTCGCCAAACTTATACCGGGCGCCGAACTTCTCGGTGTTGGCATCCGACATGCGGAGGACACAAAATTCGTAGCTTACCGATGCGCGAGCCGGAAGCGATTGGAGAAAAAAACCACACAGCAATGGAATAAGTAACGAACCTGAGCGTACCATGGCGTGTCTCCTACTCATGCAAGAGCCAGGTAGCGTAAGCCGAGCGGTGATCTACCAGCAGTAGACGTTTTGTCGCGTAATCATTACAGGAATGGAAGTGTCGCTCACCTATGTGGCAGTCTAGCTGCGGTTTGGTGATCCGGCTTCCCAGCGTTCAATGCACGCCGGATACCGATCGCGGCGAGTATAGTTGGTCCGCCGTGCTCGAGCAGCAGCGCCTCAGCCGCTGCCTGCCATTCTGGACGATCATGCACGGCCTTCGGCAGCTTGGCGATGTAATGGCCGACATCCCGAAGGGTGACCAGCTCACCACCCGGCACCTCGATCGACTGGTCGAACGGCCGCCCCAACCCCTGTTCCGTCATATGGTTTGCCCTGCGAGGAACAGGTTTCCTTCAGCAGCCGCAATGTCAGGCCGTCGTCAGGCGTGGCTCTTGCAAATCGCGTAGAAGGCGTTGAGGGTGTCGCAACGGTTGGATTTCGAGAAGACACGGCTCGAAATGCGAAGCCTTTTTACCCGCGAGGCTGCCAGTATCTCAGTCGGAATGAGATAGTAGTCCCGAACCTTGTCGTTGTGGGTCTCCATTCTGAAAAGCAAGGTCAATTCCGATCGTGCAAGCCTATCTACCCGCACGCGCCATCGGGGCTGTTTGCCGCGCCCTTCGCACACGCATCGAGCAGAACCGATCGAGACGACGAAACTCGTTCCAATGCTGAGCAGATGCGATCGAGAGTCATACGTTGCTTTGCCTCCGAGGCCGCCGATGGTGGATATGATCTCATCGATTGCGCCAGCGATGACCTTGCGCATTCGGTGTTCGATCTCAAGCCAGCGATAGCGAGGCTTTGGCTTGAACCCAATGAGCCGGTAGGCGGCGGTGAGCGAGCCGAACCGCGCGTTATAGGTGCTGGTGTCGGGGACGTTCTTGGCAGCCGTGATGATCTTGTGTGAGAGGTGACCCTTGCGTTTCCAGAGCGCCTTCAACTTGTCCAGGACTTCTTGATCCGTCAGCCGATGTTGACGCTTTGCAATGATTTGCTGGGCTTTCTCGAAAACCGAGGGAGCAATGATGCCGTCGAAGGCATTGTCGCGCCGGATCCACATCTCTGGCGGATTCGCAACCGCCGTCGTCTGCAGCTTATAAGAATATCGATTGTAGACGATGTTTCCTATGTAGGCCTCGTTCGTCAGCAGCTTGTGGACCTTGTTAGCGTCCCATCGCGCGCCGCGTGACGTCGGGACCTGTTGATTATTCAACCCGTCCGCGATTTCGGTGATCGTTTTCTTTTCTGTGACAAACGATCTAAAAATGTCCCTGACGGTTTCGATCTCAGCCGTTGGCCCAGGTCTCAGGATAATGCGATCGCTTTGCAGATATTTGTGCTGCCCGTATTCGAGCACCATCTTCGGATTGCCGCGTTCGTCGAGCAATTGCCTGCGCATGCCATAACATGCCGCACCGCCGCGCCAGTAACCTAGTTCGGTGATGTGGCATTGTGCGATGAATATCCGCTTGGACAGATCGCGGCTGAATTTTGCCGCGCTAATGCGGCTGACGCACTTGTGCAGAATTGAGGCGAGACTTCCGTCGTTCTCAAAATCTTCCGCGCAATAGTGCACACCTATTCCAGCGCGGCGGCATGTAAATTCGTAGAAGGCGCTCTCATCGATGTCCTGAAACCGGCCCCAACGGCTGATGTCATAGACGAGAACACAGTCGAAGTCGGCGCGCCCTTGCTGGACGTCGGCAATGAGTTTCTGAAGGTCGTCACGTCCGGCGATTGTCAGTCCGCTGCGTCCCTCGTCGAAATAGGTGCGCACGATCGTGAGTCCGCGCTCTAAGGCGTAGGACGCGATGACCTTCCGCTGATTTTCGGGGGAGTACTTCTGGTGATCCGTCGACATGCGGATGTACTGCGCGGCGCGCGATCCGCGCGACGGGACCTGCGGGATTTCGAGCGCTCGCTGCATCCGGCCGAGACCAGCCATTCAGGCGGGAAAAGAGGGCCACCAAACTGAGGCGGCCTTACTGTCGTCGTCGACGCTCAGTCCGAACATCGAAATAGATGATCACTGCGAATGTGGCGCCTATAGCAAGGACGCCGATACAGCCCGTTATCAACAGACCCGCCACCATAGCTGGGTCAGTATTTCTACGAGTATCGGGGCGGGCAACTCACGAATGATTAGCGCCTGGAATAAAGGCGCGCGGTCCGGCGCCTCTCTCACCGTCCGTCTCTCAGTGCGCGCTCGACCGCTCTCACGAAGAGAATAAAGAGCCAGGAGAGGAGGGCGAAAGCCATCACGCCGCCGGCGATCACGAGAGCGGTCAACATGGAAGCCGTTCCGGCCGCGTGGGTTTATGTGTGGGTACAAATTGGAGATATGAAGAAATCTTCGAGAAAACCGCGCCTTTGCGCGGACTCCGTCTCCGCCAGCCGTGGAGCCAGGCGCCCCTGCTGCAAATCCCCGCAAATTCTCCGCACAATATATAGAGTCCAGATAAGTCCGCCGGCGGTGGCTCGCCCCTAGCGGGAAATCACACACTTTGCTGTTCCGTTGATCCGAGGAATCGGTGTCGCGCACGCGAAAGCTCCGTCCTCTGACGGCGCAGCGATGAGGTCTGCGACACCCTTTCCGAGTCGGTTGCCGATTCTCCGATTCCAGTGCGTCGCAAGGGCATCACGGACAGCCTTTGCTCCCGCCGCTTCAAGGCGGGAAATTTGAAGGCATTTGGAGCCGCTTCGAAAACAATATGGAAAACAATTACTTACCGCAGCGCGGCGATCACGTCCACGTGTTATTTGTGCAACACCCGTTGGAAAACGCGCTTTGTAGGTCCGGTTCGGAGCGTTCTTTTGTTGTGTGTGCAAGGACGTTCGGTAATTGTGACCGGGCGACGGAGGGGGGCATCCCGAGGTCGTCCCGTTTTAGGTGGTTCGCTTAAGTCCCTCGCGTTCATGCGGGTGTGTCCGAAGGCGCGAAGCGGCTAAGCGGTGATTTAGAACGGGAATGGGAAATTGGCCATCCGGTCAGTGACCTTCCCTGAAGAGCAAACTTGGAGGTTTAACATGAAGTTGGTTAAGAGCCTTTTGCTCGGCTCAGCGGCGGGTCTGATCGCCGTGGGCGGAGCACAGGCAGCCGATCTCCCCGTGAAGGCCAAGGCGGTCGAATACGTGAAGATCTGCTCCCTGTACGGTGCCGGATTCTACTACATGCCGGGCACTGACACCTGCATCAAGTTCGGCGGCTACCTGCGCGCCGATGCCTGGGCCCTCGGCGGCGACTACGGTTTCCGGAGCGGCGTGAACCAGGGTTCGAACAACCGTCTGACCAACTACTGGGGCAGCCGCGCCCGTATGGACTTCACGGTCGATACGCGCACGGCCACCGAGTATGGCGTGGTTCGCACCTACGCCGATATGGTCTTCACCTGGGATACGACCTCGGTCACCGGCACCAGCCCGTCGATATTCTCGACCGGTTCCGCCTCGCTCGGCCTCTACCATGCGTTCATCCAGTTCGCTGGCTTCACGTTCGGCCGCACGGTCTCGATCTTCGACGCGCCGTGGCAGAGCTATCCGGCTGGCGGTCCCGATACGCTGCCCGGCGGTTCCAATCACGTCACCGGTGTGAACCAGGTCGCTTATACGGCTGATTTCGGTCAGGGCATCACCGCTTCGGTGGCGTTGCAGGATGAAACGACGTCGGCAGGTGGCGAGTCGAACCTTTTTAACACCACATTTGGCGCGGGGGCGCCTGCTGCTATTATTACTGCTTTCGGCAATGGGTTCACGACTGGCGCCTACGGTGTCAACGATTGGGGTGGAACGCGCGTTCCCGATCTCGTCGGTGCGGTGCGCGTCGACCAGGCCTGGGGTCTGGCCCAGTTGTCGGTTGTTGGGCATAACATGCACCCTGGCTACTATGGCACCACGGAAGTCACCGGTCATCCCGGCGACAAGTGGGGCTGGGCGGTTCAGGGTTCGTTGTCGATCAAGAACATCCCGACCGGACCTGGCGACTCGATCAACTTGCAGGCCGTCTACACGGATGGCGCGACTCGCTACAACTTCCAGAGCTTGTTCCCGCAGACCTTCTTCATGTACGGCGGTAGTAGCATTGCTTACCAGAGCATCGGTATCGCCGCTCTTGCTGACGGCGTCTTCGGTCTGGGTACCGGCATTGATACCGTCAAGACCTGGGGCTTCCGTGGCGGCTATACCCACAACTGGAACCCGAACTGGGCGAGCGCCATCTATGGTGGCTACGGCGCAGCGCAGTACGGCACTACGGGCAAGTCGCTGATTTGCGGCAACTTCGTCGCCGCGTTCGGTACCACTGCGACCTGCAACCCTGACTTCAACTTCGCTGTGATCGGTGTCAACACCGTGTGGACCCCGGTCAAGAACCTGGCGTTCACGGCGGACCTGAGCTGGTCGCATCTGGACCAGAAGTACTCGGGCACGATTGCGCTCCCGGCCTTTGCTGCAACCGCCAAGCCGGCAGCTATATACGAGCTGAAGGACCAGGACTCGCTCGCCCTGCTCCTCCGCGCTCAGCGTAACTTCTAAGATCGATCTTTCGACCGATCTAGAGAACCCCGGCGGGAAACTGCCGGGGTTTTTCTTTGAGGGTGTTGCGGCGTATATTCGCTCGAACGTAACGGCTTCTTTCCGCTGAAAGGAGCGGAGTTGGAGATTTCACGGTGAGCAGTTGGACAATTCGGACAGCAGCGATGATGGGTATGCTCGGCGCGGCGATCATGGCCAGCGCCACGATCTTTGCTCCTGCGCCAGCGATGGCCGAACGCTTCGATCCCAGATTTCCCGTCTGCCTCCAGAAGTGGGAGTGGGGCGGCAGCAGTACGATGTACTGCAACTATCCGTCCTGGGAGGCGTGCAAGGCGTCAGCTGCGGGATTATCGGCGATGTGTCTGGCCAATCCATACTGGTCGCAGTCGACCACAACGGGCCTCGCCCCGGCTCCCGGGAGGCTGGCTCCGCCCCGGACGTGGTGACGGACGAACGCCCGTTTGGCCGGTATCCCCACCAAAGCGCGATGAGATTAGGATGAATCGTCATCGCACTTTAGGTTGTTGTGTGAGCATGATCTTTTCGGAAAACCGCTCCACACTTTTCCGGATCATGCTCTAGCCTCGCTGCGAGCTACCACTTGGGTCCCTTCCATTCCTGGAAGGCGTAGGTAGGGTTGAGGCCGCAGGCGTCTATCGTGCCCGACGCGGTCGCCATGCATTGGCTGTAAGTGGCAAACTGGCAGTTGCCTGGATACCCCCAGCGTCGTCCTTGCAGGCAATAGCGATCCTGCGCGACAGTCTGGGGAGACGGGTGGAGGCGTTGCTTGGCGTGCGCCGTCGAGCTACCGATCGCGATACCTGACAGGATCAGGGCCATCGATATCACTGCGCAGATCACACGAAACATGACACGCCTCCGGTTCGCAGCACGTTCCTAGGGATGCGGCCACGATTCGCTTGATCGCAACGGTGGGAACACGATCAACGCGGCGTCGAGCAGTTACTCGACGCTGCCGGTCGTGCCTCTGTGCAGGTCTGCTTCAATCTGCAGCCGCGAACCGCCACCGAAGCGCGCGCGATAAACCTGAAGGTTCTCCATGATACGCTGCACGTAGTTGCGCGTTTCGGAGAACGGGATCAGCTCGACCCAGTCGACAGCGTCGATCTTGGATTCGCGCGGATCGCCGTAGCGCTCGACCCACTTCTTCACGCTGCCGCGGCCGGCATTGTAGGCGGCGAAGGTCATGATGTAGGAGCCGCGGTAGTCCTCGAGCAGGCCGCCGAGCTCGGCCGCGCCAAGCGTGGCGTTGTAGCCCGAATCGTTCTTCAGCCGCGACAGGTCGTAGGTCGCGCCGTGTCGCTTGCAGACGTAGCGCGCAGCGTCCGGCGTCACCTGCATCAGCCCGTAGGCCTGCGCCGGCGACACCACCGCCGGGTTGAACGCGCTTTCCTGCCGCGCGATCGCGTAGACGATGCTGCGCTCGACCTCGGGCCCGATCTGGCTGAACTGCGGGATGCCGTTGACCGGATAGGCGTAGAAATCGAAAGGCAGCCCGCGGTTGAGTGCGGCCTTGCCGACCAGCAGCATGCCGCGGGCGTCACTGTAGCGCTGGGTCAGCTCGCCGAGACCGGCAAGCGCTTCGGGGTCGCCGTTCTCGCCCATGTCGGCAAGCATCGGGACAGCGATCTCGCGCTCGTCGAGCTCGTAGAGCAGTTGCGCCGCGCGCACGATCTCCAGCCGCTCGGCGCCGCGGCCGCGCGGCGCGCTGTTGAGCTCGATCTGTGGCAGGCCGAGTCTTGCCCGCGCAAGCTGGCCATAATAGCTCGTCGACTGCTCGGCCGCGCGTGCATAGGCGTTGCGTGCCTCCTGCTGGCGGCCCATCGCTTCCGCCGCGCGGCCCTGCCAATAGCCGGCGCGCGCAAGCGTGGTCGGGTTGACGCTGCCGACACCAATGCGGGCAAAGTGCTGGGCGGCGGTCGCGGGATCATTGAGGAAGCGCAACGCGATCCAGCCCGCGGTGAATTCCTGCTCGGTCTTGTAGATGTCGCGCGAGGGCAGGGCGGCGTCGCGCGCGATCAGATAGGCGCTCCGGAATTCCTCCGTGTCGATCATCTTGCGCGCGATCAGGCGCCGCTCGATCCACCATTCGTCGAGATTATAGAGCCGGTTCGGATCCTTCGGCGCCGACAGCATCAGCTGCGCTGCTTCCGCAAACTTCTCTTCGCGGCGCAGGAGCTGGATCTTGCTGAAGATGAAGCCGGGATCGCCGTGCAGCTCGTACGGCACGGCTTCGAGCAAGGCGCGCGTGTTCGGCGCCTTCTTGTAGGAGGCGATGCGCGCCTTGGCGAGCGCCACGTAGCCTGCACCGAGCCGCTTGGCGGCGCGCAGCGCGGCCTCGTGCTCGCTGCCATAGAGCAGCGTGTCCATCCGCGCCTTCTGATCGCCCGGCGTGAGGAGCGCGCCGAACTGGTCGAGCGCGTTGTTCTCCGTCTCCTCCGACATCGGGTCGGACCGCCAGGCCTCGCGCACGAGGCGCTCGGCATTGGCGCGGTCGCCGCGCGCCAGCATCGCCCTGGCGAGCGAGAAGCGGCCCTTGGCGGAGACCGGGGATTCATTCTCGAACCACGACCAGGCGACCTGATCCTCACGCCGGTCGTCCCAGAGCGCGGCTTCGAGGCGGCGGCGCAGGAAGGTCTGCGACGGCCAGCTCGGATTGGCGCTTATGAAGGCGCGGTAGCGCTCGACGCTGGCGCCATTGTCGTCGCTGCGCAGGATGATCCATTCGGCGAGTTTTCGTGCAACCGGATCTGAGATCGTCGCTGCGTTGTCGGTGGCGTCACCCGGCCTGTGCTTGCGCACGAGCTCGATGACGTTCTCCAGCGTGTCCTTGTCGGCCTGCGAGGTCGACGAGGTTGCAGCGACCGCGGCCGGCGTGACAGGCTTGCGTGGTGCGGCGTGCTGGCGCGTTGCCGGGGCCAGCACGGGGGCTGCGATCGGTTTGACGGCAGTCGCCACAGCCGGGGCGGGTGCCGTTTTGCGGGAGGAGCTGTTGGCGGTCGGCTGTGATTTTGGCGCAGGTACCCCGGCCGCAGGCTTGAGCTTGTCCTTTGCAGGTTCCTTGCCAGCATCCTTGACAGGTTTCTTCGCGGCGTCTTTGGCCGGTGCGCCAGCCGTTCCCTTGCTAACGCCGCCCTTGGCCGAGTCCTTGCTAGTTCCCTTATCCGTTCCCTTGGCCGATCCTTTGGCTGGTCCCTTCGCTGTATCCTTGGCGGCTGGTTTCGCTGTGTCCTTGGTCCCGTCCGCGGTGGTCTCATTGGACTTGGCCAACGTCGCGCAGCCGACCGACAGCCCCGCCATCAGGCACATAACGAGGCCGGCGGATCGCCACGTGGCATGGGGAAAGAAGGTCACGGCGTTTCGTCGCCCCGAATCGTTCAACTGGTTCAAGACCTAGCTGTATTTGATTGAATATGAGGAAAAAATACCAACAGCCGCTTACCGCGGCCGTGTTTGGACCATCACCGCGGCAAAATCGCGGCCTAAACGGTGCGTCACCTTGGACCGGGCCTTTTACCGGCTCGTTAGACCCGATATGAAAGAGGCCTATTTTCAGGCCTGCACGCGTACGGAGGAAGCCCATGGCAGCCAAGACGAAGTTCCGGGGGTCGTTTACCGCCTTGGTCACGCCGTTCAAAAACGGCTCGCTGGACGAGGCCGCGTTCCGCTCGCTGGTCGACTGGCAGATCGCCGAGGGCACCCACGGCCTGGTTCCGGTCGGCACCACCGGCGAGAGCCCGACGCTCAGCCATGACGAGCACAAGAAGGTCGTCGAATGGTGCATCCAGGAGGCCAAGGGGCGGGTGCCCGTGATTGCCGGCGCCGGCTCCAACTCCACAAAGGAAGCCGTCGAGCTCGCCCAGCACGCCGAGAAGGCGGGCGCCAATGCCGTGCTGGTGGTGACGCCCTATTATAACAAGCCGACGCAGGAAGGGCTCTACCAGCACTTCAAGGCGATCAACGACGCGATTGGAATTCCGATCATCATCTACAACATCCCGCCGCGCTCGGTGATCGACATGTCGGTCGACACGATGAAGCGGCTGTGGGACTTGAAGAACATCGCGGGCGTCAAGGACGCCACCGCCAGCATGGTGCGGGTGTCGCAGCAGCGCGCGGCGATGGGCGAGGACTTCAACCAGCTCTCGGGCGAGGATGCGACCGTGCTCGGCTACATGGCGCATGGCGGCCATGGCTGCATCTCGGTGACATCAAACGTTGCGCCGCGCCTGTGCTCGGAATTCCACATCGCCTGGCAGAAGGGTGACCATGCAACCGCCCTAAAGTTGCACGACAAGTTGATGCCGCTGCACAACAACCTCTTCATCGAGAGCAATCCGGCCCCGATCAAGTACGCGCTGTCGCTGCTCGGCAAGCTCGACGAGACCTTGCGGCTGCCGATGGTGCCGGTCTCCGAGCCGACCCGCGTCGCGGTGCGCAGCGCCATGGTGCATGCCGGCCTGATTAACTAGGCTGATCTAACCTTCTTCGCCAATGACTGAAGGATCTTGCCCATGCTGAAGGAATTTCGCGATTTCGCCATGAGAGGCAACGTCGTTGATCTCGCGGTCGGCATCGTCATCGGTGCGGCCTTTTCCGGCATCGTCAATTCGCTGGTCAACGACATCATCATGCCGATCATCGGCGCCATCGGCAGCCTTGATTTCTCAAATTATTTCATTCCGCTCTCGGCGAAGGTGACGGCCACCAATCTGGCCGACGCAAAGAAGCAGGGCGCGGTGCTGGCCTATGGTAACTTCATCACGCTGGCGGTGAATTTCGTCATCGTTGCCTTCTCGCTCTTTATCGTGATCCGCATCATGAATCAGCTCAAGCGCCGCGAGGAGGCCAAGACCGCTGAGCCGCCGAAGCCGTCCGCCGAAGTTCTGCTGCTGACTGAGATCCGCGATCTCCTCAAGAAGTCTTGAAGCGTGCGCTTCATCCAAACTGTTAGCGTCTGCGCGCATCTCGATCAGGTTTACTCGCCATGGCCGACAAGAACGAACGCCCGATCAAGGTCATGGCGGAAAATCGCAAGGCCCGTTTCAACTACGCCATCGAAGATACGGTCGAGGCGGGCATTGCGCTGACCGGCACCGAGGTCAAATCGATCCGCAACGGAAAGAGCACGATCGCGGAATCCTACGCCGATTCGAAGAACGGCGAGATCTGGCTGATCAACGCCACCATTCCCGAATATCTCCAGGGCAACCGCTTCAACCATGAGCCCAAGCGGCCGCGAAAGCTGCTGCTCCATCGCCGGCAGATCAACAAGCTGATCGGCGCGGTCGACCGCGAAGGCATGACGCTGATCCCGCTCAAGCTTTACTTCAACGAGCGCGGGCGGGCGAAGCTTCAGCTTGCGGTCGCAAAGGGCAAGAAGCTGCACGACAAGCGCGAGAGCGAGAAGAAGCGTGACTGGGGCCGGGAGAAGGGCCGGCTGATGCGGGCGAGGGGATGAGACGATGAACCAGAGAAACCTGCTCGAGGTCGACTGGAGCAAGATCCCGGCGCCGACCGACGATGGCGGCGCGGCGCATCTGACGGGCATGACGATCCCGCCGGTCAGTCTGCGCGCGACCGACGATACGTCAGTGACGCTGTCGGCGCTGCGCGGCCGTACCGTGGTGTTCGGCTATCCGCGCACCGGCGAGCCGGGCAAGATCGCGCTGGTCGACGATTGGGACATGATCCCCGGCGCGCGTGGCTGCACGCCGCAGACCTGCGCGTTCCGCGACCTCTTCGCCGAGTTGAAGGCGGCCGGCGCGTCTCATGTGTTCGGGCTCTCGACCCAGGGCAACGACTATCAGGCCGAGATGGCCTCGCGCTTGCACCTGCCGTTCCCGGTGCTGTCAGACGAGAAGCTCGAACTGACCCGTGCGCTCAATCTGCCGACGATGGAGGTTGCCGGGCTGACGCTGATCAAGCGCCTTGCGATGATCATCGATGATACGAATATCTCGCACGTATTCTACCCGGTGTTTCCGCCGGATCGGAACGCCGGAGATGTGCTGGAGTGGCTGAAGGCCAATCCGGCGAAGGCCTAGTCGAGATCGGCCTTCACCTTCGCAAACACCTTGCGGAACATGTCCGGCGTGAGCACGCCGGTGTTCGTGTTGTAGCGGGAGCAGTGATAGCTGTCGTACAGTCGGAATGCGCCCGCCTGGTGCACTGCGCCGTGACCAAACGGCGCCTGCGCGCCCTTCAGGCCCAGCGGCTTGAGCACGGTATCGTGCGCAATCCGTCCCAGCGCGACGATGGCACGCAGGTTCGGCATCGTCTCGAGGTTCGCGGCGAGGAAGCGGCGGCAGGTGTTGATCTCTGCCGGCAGCGGCTTGTTCTGCGGCGGTACGCAGTGCACCGCATTGGCGATCCGGCAATCAACCAGCTTCAGGCCGTCGTCGGGCCGCGCCCGATAGGTGCCCTTGGCAAATCCGTATTCGATCAACGTTGCGTAGAGCAGGTCACCGGCATAGTCGCCCGTGAACGGGCGCCCCGTGCGGTTGGCGCCCTGCATCCCCGGTGCGAGACCGACGATCAGCAGGCGCGCCTTGACGTCGCCAAAGGGTGCAACCGGGGCATTGTGCCAGGACGGCTCACGCGCCCGGTTCGCCTCGCGAAAGGCGACCAGACGCGGACAGAGCGGGCAGTCACGGTCGGGTACGACGGTGGGGGCCTGGCGGCTTAACCGGATCGCTTCACTCGTCGAAGTCGTCATCGCCCCTCGGCGCCATCGTCGTCGCGCGCTGGAGGAATTGCGGGGCGTGATGACGTGCTTCGCGGTCGCCACGCTCGCGCGGAGCCGGACGTTCGGACGGGTCGCGACCAAGCTTGGACTGAAGCTCGACGAGGTCGGTGAAGACGTCGGCCTGCCGGCGCAGCTCGTCGGCGATCATCGGCGGCTGGCTTGCGATGGTCGAGATGACCGTGACGCGCACGCCGCGGCGCTGCACGGCCTCGACCAGCGAGCGGAAATCGCCGTCACCGGAGAACAGCACCATCTGGTCGATGTGCTCGGCCAGTTCCATAGCGTCCACCGCGAGCTCGATATCCATGTTGCCCTTGACCTTGCGGCGGCCGCTGGCGTCGATGAATTCCTTGGTGGCCTTGGTGACGACGGTGTAGCCGTTGTAGTCGAGCCAGTCGATCAGCGGACGTATCGAGGAGTATTCCTGATCTTCGATGATGGCGGTGTAGTAGAAAGCGCGCAGAAGCGTCCCCCGGCTCTGGAATTCCTTTAGCAGGCGCTTGTAATCGATATCGAAACCCAGCGTTTTTGCCGTCGCGTACAGATTGGCTCCATCGATGAAGAGCGCGATCTTGTTGGTCGGAGAAGGTGACATTCAGTTGCTCGCGTAGTGTTCGTGTTCAATCGTTTTATTGTTGGCGCGACGGCAGTAATCCGCGCAGATCAGAGGCTGCCAAAACCCGTCGAAACCGTAAATCCGGAGAAGTCGGGGCAAACCAAGGTATAGTTATGGCGGCCGGCCCGTCCGGCGCCGTCCACCTTGGCGACCCGGGAAACGCCGATTCTAACCCCAATGTGGGGTTATCAAAGGCGTTTGGCGAGCCCAAATCGCAAAATGATCTTGCGAAACCGCCCCGGTCTCTATAACTAGCCAGCATCATCCACATGTTTTGACCCACCCAAGAGCGGAGCGACAGTCTAATGGCTCGCGTCACCGTAGAAGATTGTATCGACAAGGTCGACAACCGGTTTGACCTCGTCCTGCTGGCCGCCCACCGCGCCCGCATGATTTCGTCCGGTTCACAACTAACGGTTGACCGGGATAACGACAAGAACCCTGTTGTCTCTTTGCGCGAAATTGCCGACCAGACCATTTCGCCGGAGGATCTGCGCGAGGAGCTGGTCCATTCCCTCCAGAAATTCGTCGAGGTGGACGAGCCTGAGCCCGATACCGTGCCCTTGATCGGTTCCGCTGGCGCCAGCGTCGATGCCGACGACACCGAGGTTGCTGTCGAACGCATGACGGAAGAGGAGCTCCTGAAGGGCCTCGAGGGCCTCGCGCCGCCTGAGGAGCAGCCCGAGGAGGACGAGTAATCGTCCCCGCGCCGCGCCGACGAAATTTTGATTTCATTAAAGGCCCGAACCTGCGTTCGGGCCTTTGCTTTTGTTGACCTTTTCGTGGTTACCATGGCGCTGTCGCAGCGCGCTTGCGAGAGCCGTTTCCGATTGTGTCGGACAGGCGCGCGATCGGCGTTAGGATGTATACAACGGGCCATTGCCTGGTTCGTTTGAAGGCAGGAAGACGCGGCAGAGATGGTGTATCGGCGTCGCAAATTTACGCAGATGGAGGCCGCGACCGACTCGGTCGCCGTGGCGCCGACTGCGCCGACGGTGCGGCCCCCGAAACCGCGGGCGCGCATGATGCGGCAATATGACCTCGTCGAGCGCGTCAGGTCCTATAACCCCCACACCAACGAAGACCTGCTGAACCGCGCCTATGTCTACGCGATGAAGGCGCACGGTTCGCAGACCCGCGCCTCGGGCGACCCGTATTTCTCCCATCCGCTCGAAGTGGCGGCGATCCTCACCGACCTGAAGCTCGATGACGCCACCATCGTCGCGGCGCTATTGCACGACACGATCGAGGACACCGAGGCGACCCGCGCCGAGATCGACCAGATCTTCGGCCCCGAGATCGGTGCGCTGGTCGAGGGCCTGACCAAGCTGAAGCGGCTGGAGCTGGTATCGCGCGAGGCCAAGCAGGCCGAGAACCTGCGCAAGCTCCTGCTGGCGATCGCCGACGACGTCCGCGTGCTCCTGGTCAAGCTCGCCGACCGCCTGCACAACATGCGCACGCTGGAATTCGTGCGGCCGGAATCGCGGCGCCGGATCGCCGAGGAGACGCTCGACATCTACGCACCGCTCGCGGGCCGCATGGGTATGCAGGAGATGCGTGAGGAGCTGGAGGATTTGTCCTTCCGCACCCTCGATCCCGAAGCCTACAACGTGGTGATGCAGCGGCTCGATGCGCTGGCCGAGCGCAACCGCAATTTGATCGGCGAGATCGAGGCTCAGCTCTCCAACAATCTGCGCCACAGGGGCCTTGGCGCGCGCGTCTACGGTCGTCGCAAGAAGCCGTTCTCGATCTGGACCAAGATGGAGCGCAAGTCGGTCGGCTTCGAGCAATTGTCCGACATCTTCGGCTTCCGTGTCGTGGTCAACGACGTCGAGGCCTGCTACCGCGCGCTCGGCATCGTCCACACCACCTGGCCCGTCGTGCCCGGCCGCTTCAAGGACTACATCTCGACGCCCAAGCAGAACGATTATCGCTCGATCCACACCACGGTGATAGGTCCCGGCAACCAGCGCGTGGAGCTCCAGATCCGCACCGAGGAAATGGACCAGATCGCCGAGCGCGGTATCGCCGCGCACGTCTTCTACAAGGAGGGCGCCGGCTCGCCGACGGAGTTCCTGAAGCGCGAGTCCAATGCGTTTGCCTGGCTGCGCCATACCGTCGGAATTCTTTCCGAGAGCACCAATCCCGAGGAATTCCTCGAGCACACCAAGCTCGAATTGTTCCACGACCAGGTGTTCTGCTTCACCCCGAAGGGCAAGCTGATCGCGCTGCCGCGCCATGCCAATGTGATCGACTTCGCCTATGCGGTGCACACCGACGTCGGCAACAGCGCCGTGGGCTGCAAGATCAACGGCAAGTTCGCGCCGCTGTCCTCGGAGTTGCAGAACGGCGATGAGGTCGAGGTTCTGACCTCGGAGGCACAATCGGCGCCGCCGTCGGCCTGGGAATCGCTTGCCGTCACCGGCAAGGCGCGCGCGGCGATCCGGCGCGCTACCCGCACCGCAGTGCGCGACCAATATGCCGGCCTCGGCCGGCGTATCGTCGAGCGCCTGTTCGAGCGTGCCAAGATCGACTACGCCGACGACAAGCTGAAGGGGGCGCTGCCGCGCCTTGCGCGCTCCTCGATCGAGGACGTGATGGCGGCGGTCGGCCGGGGCGAGATCAAGGCCTCAGACGTCGCGCGGGCCATGTATCCCGACTACAAGGAAGAGCGGGTCGGCCGCTACGCCAAGAAGGGGCTGGCTGCCAAGCTCAAGGAGACCGTGGTGCCGGGGACGCCGCGCCCTCCGACCGCAATCCCGATCCGCGGCATCAATTCCGACCTGCCAGTGAAATTCGCGCCGAACGGCGGCGCCGTGCCGGGCGACCGCATCGTCGGTATCGTCACCCCGGGCGAGGGCATCACCATCTATCCGATCCAGGCGCCGGCCTTGAAGGATTTCGAGGAGGAGCCGGAGCGCTGGCTCGACGTGCGCTGGGACATCGAGGACACTGCTCCGCAGCGCTTCCCGGCCCGCATCAAGGTCGAGAACGTCAACGAGCCCGGCGCGCTCGCGCAGATCGCGACCGTGATCGCCGAGCACGATGGCAATATCGACAATATCAGCATGCAGCGCCGCTCGCCGGACTTTACCGAGACGACCATCGATCTCGAGGTCTACGACCTGAAGCACCTGAGCGCGATCATAGCCCAGTTGCGCGCGAAGGCGGTCGTCGCCCGCGTCGAACGTGTTAATGGATAGGCGGAGTTTGCCTGTCCTTCCGATTACGTGAGCTTGCCATGCCCGTTCCTCCGCTTCGCCTCGGCGTCAATGTCGACCATGTCGCGACCCTGCGTAACGCGCGGGGCGGCCGCAATCCCGATCCGGTGCGCGCTGCCTTGCTGGCGATCGAGGCCGGCGCCGACGGCATCACCGCACACTTGCGCGAAGACCGTCGGCATATCCGCGACGAGGACATGGCGCGGCTCAAGGCGGAAATCTCGAAACCTCTGAACTTCGAGATGGCGGCGACCGACGACATGATGCGCATCTCGCTTGCCACCAAGCCGCATGCGGTATGCCTGGTGCCTGAGCGCCGTCAGGAGGTGACGACCGAAGGCGGGCTCGACGTGGTCGGACAGCACAATGCGCTGGCGCCCTTCATCGCGAGGCTGAACGACGCCGGCATTCGCGTGTCGCTGTTCATCGCCGCCGACCCCCAGCAGATCGAGATGGCGGCGCGGTTGCGCGCGCCGGTCATCGAGATCCACACCGGTGCCTGGTGCGACGCCGTGGTCGACGGACACACCGACAAGGCCGAGGCCGAATGGCAGCGCATCGTGGCCGGTGCCAAGCTGGCGCGCGCCGCAGGCCTCGAGGTCCACGCCGGCCACGGGCTCGATTATGCGACGGCGGAGAAGATCGCAGGCCTCCCCGAGATCGTCGAGTTGAACATTGGCTACTACATGATAGGCGAGGCACTGTTCGTCGGCCTTGCCGAAACCGTCCGCAGCATGCGCGCCGCGATGGATCGCGGTCGGAGCAAGGTATGATCATCGGCATCGGCTCCGACCTCATCGACATCACCCGCGTCGCCAGCGTGATCGAGCGCCATGGCGAGCGTTTTCTCGACCGCATCTTCACCGAGGCCGAACGTGCCAAGGCGGAGCGCCGCGCCAAGAACGAGAAGATGGTGGTCGCGACCTATGCCAAGCGGTTCGCGGCCAAGGAGGCCTGCTCCAAGGCGCTTGGGACCGGCATCCGGCTAGGCGTCTGGTGGCGCGACATGGGGGTGGTCAACCTGCCAGGGGGACGGCCGACCATGCAACTGACCGGCGGGGCGCTGGCCCGGCTGAAGGCGCTGACGCCGGAGGGCTTCGAGGCGCGGATCGACCTGTCGATCACCGACGACTGGCCGCTCGCCCAGGCCTTCGTCATCATTTCGGCCATACCGCTGGCGAAAACTTGATCTGCCGGCGCGCAAATTAAAAGAATATAACAAATACAATATCTTATACTTTGTTGATACGGCCCTTGATTGCGTGGCTGGCGACAACCGTCTAAAAGTTCGCCGGCGCAAACTCAGCCGGGGGCGAATTCGGCTTTACGCCGGAATTGGTCCTTACTATCAGAATCAGGACAATCTCCTTACGCCGCAAAGCGACGGGGCCATGCGCGGGAACGGGCGTTCCGTGACCGCGGGGCCGGAATTGGGAAAGCAATGAGCGTGACTTCAGGAACCAAATCTGAGAGCGGCCTCGGCGAAACCGTCCGGGTCGTCATCCATGCTCTCCTGATCGCGCTGGTGATCCGCACCTTCCTGTTCCAGCCGTTCAACATTCCCTCCGGCTCGATGAAGGCGACGCTGCTCGTCGGCGACTACCTGTTCGTGTCGAAATATTCCTACGGCTATAGCCACTACTCGATCCCATTCTCGCCGCCGCTGTTCTCGGGACGCATCTTTGGCTCGGACCCGAACCGCGGCGACATCGTCGTTTTCCGTCTGCCGAAGGACGACACCACCGACTACATCAAGCGCGTGATCGGGCTGCCCGGCGACCGCGTCCAGATGAAGGAAGGGCTGCTCTACATCAACGACGTGCCGGTGCAGCGCGAACGCTTGAGCGATTTCGTCGGCGAAGACCCCTGCGGCTCGTCGGACGCCACGGCGCGGGTGAAGCGCTGGAAGGAGACGCTACCGAACGGCGTCACCTATGAGACGCTCGACTGCGTCGACAACGGCTTCTACGACAACACCAACGTCTACACGGTGCCGGCCGGCCACTTCTTCATGATGGGCGACAACCGCGACAACTCGACCGACAGCCGCGTGCAGTCGGCGGTGGGCTATGTGCCGCAGGAGAACTTGATCGGCCGTGCCCAGATGATCTTCTTCTCCATCGCCGAAGGCGAGCACGCCTGGATGTTCTGGCGCTGGCCCTGGGCGGTGCGCTGGAACCGAATGTTCAAAATCGTCCGATGAAAGACGAAGCCAAGGACATCGCAATCCAACCGATCGAGGCCGCTGCGAGCCCTGACGCCGAAGCCGCTCCCAAAGCTCCCGCAAAGAAGAAGCGGGCGAGGAGCGGCAAGGCCAAGGGCGCGAACGCGGCGCTCGAGGCGCGCATCGGGCACAATTTCGCCGATCCGAACTTGCTGATCCAGGCGATCACGCATGTCTCCGCCCTCAAGTCTGGGCGCAAGCGTGGCGACAGCTACCAGCGGCTGGAATTTCTGGGCGACCACGTGCTCGGGCTCGTCGTCTCCGACATGCTCTATCACGCCTTCCCGAGCGCGGATGAAGGCGAGCTGTCGAAGAGGCTCGCCGAACTCGTGCGCAAGGAAAGCTGCGCTGACGTTGCGAAGTTGCTGGGCCTCGTCGAGGACATCAAGCTCGGCAGCGTCGGCCCCGCCGCCGACGCCCGCTTGCGCAAATCCGTGCTCGGCGACATCTGCGAAGCCGTGATCGGCGCCATCTATCTCGATGGCGGGCATGGCGCCGCGGCCGAGTTCGTCAAACGCAACTGGACCGAGCGCATGCACAAGCCGCGACGGCCGCTGCGCGACCCCAAGACCGTGCTCCAGGAATGGGCGCAGGGGAAGGGCTTGCCGACGCCGGTCTATCGCGAGGTCGAGCGCACCGGGCCGCATCACGATCCGCAGTTCCGCGTCGCCGTGGATCTGCCGGGGCTGGCATCGGCGGAAGGCATCGGCGGCAGCAAGCGCGCGGCGGAGAAGGTCGCGGCCTCAGTCATGATCGAGCGCGAAGGCGTTGGCGGCGGCAATGATGGCTGAAACGAGCGAAGCGGCGACGCCGCCCGCCACACGCTGCGGCTTCGTGGCGCTGATCGGCGCCCCCAATGTGGGCAAGTCGACCCTGGTCAATGCGCTGGTCGGCGCCAAGGTCACAATCGTCTCGCGCAAGGTGCAGACCACGCGGGCGCTGATCCGCGGCATCGTCATCGAGGATAATGCACAGGTGATCCTGGTCGACACGCCCGGCATCTTCTTGCCGAAGCGGCGGCTCGATCGGGCCATGGTGTCGACCGCCTGGAGCGGCGCACATGATGCCGATCTCGTCTGCGTGCTGCTCGACGCCAAGGCGGGCCTGGACGAGGAGGCCGAGGCGATCCTCGCCAAGGTCGCAAGCGTCGCTCACGAGAAGATCCTGGTGCTGAACAAGGTCGATCTGGTCCAGCGCGAGAAGCTCCTTGCGCTGGCGCAGGCCGCAAACGAGCGCATTCGCTTTGCAAAGACCTTCATGATCTCGGCGCTGTCGGGCGATGGCGTCGACGACATCCGCCACGCGCTTGCCGAGATGGTGCCGGCAGGTCCGTTCCTCTACCCCGACGACCAGATGTCGGACGCGCCGATGCGACAGCTCGCGGCCGAGATCACGCGGGAAAAGATCTATCAGAAGCTGCACCAGGAATTGCCCTACCAGTCCACGGTCGAGACCGACAAATGGGAGGAGCGCAAGGACAAGTCGGTGCGCATCGAGCAGACGATCTTCGTCGAGCGCGAGAGCCAGCGCAAGATCGTGCTCGGCAAGGGCGGCGCTGCCATCAAGTCGATCGGCGCGGAATCGCGAAAAGAGCTCATCGATATTCTCGGCGTGCCCGTGCATCTCTTCCTGTTCGTCAAAGTGCGCGAGAACTGGGGCGACGATCCCGACCGCTATCGGGAAATGGGCCTGGAATTCCCCAAAGAATGAACAAGAAGAAGATCGGTTGGTGATGAGCGTGCCCCGCAACGTCCTGCGCTTCGAAGTGCTGCTCTACGCATCGCTGATGCTGGATGCGCTGTCGGTTGCATTCCAGGACCGCACGCCGAACCCCGACATGACGGACCAGATGATCACGACGGCGACGCTGATCGCTGGCGGGATGATCCTGCTCCTGGTCTATTTCGTCTGGCTGGCCGCGCAAAAGCGCAAGAACTGGCCGCGCTGGGTGCTGGCGGCCGCCCTCGTGCTGTCGGTGATCTCGCTTGCGCAGATCATCGGCGAGAAGGGCGTCGAGCTCGACAGCGGCATCGAGATCGTGTCCTGCGTGCTGACGACGATCGGCTTGTATTTCTCGTTCACTGGCGACGCGCAGGGCTGGTTCAACGCGTGAGCTCTCGCGCGATGCCGTAGGGCGGGCAAAGGCGCGCAGCGCCGTGCCCCCCACCTTGCTTGACCGAGACAGAAGTGGTGGGCACGCTTCGCTTTGCCCACCCTACGTAAGCATGAATGCGCTAGACTTCATCCCATGGAATGGACCGACGACGGCATCGTGCTGGGGGTGCGGCGG
Source organism: Bradyrhizobium sp. UFLA05-109 (assembly GCF_054185165.1). Taxonomy (NCBI): domain Bacteria; kingdom Pseudomonadati; phylum Pseudomonadota; class Alphaproteobacteria; order Hyphomicrobiales; family Nitrobacteraceae; genus Bradyrhizobium; species Bradyrhizobium sp. UFLA05-109. The sequence continues at coordinate 245,705 of NZ_JBBIAR010000001.1, forward strand.
CATGGCGAGACGAGCGCCATCGTCGAGCTCCTGACGCGCGCGCGCGGGCGGCATCTCGGGCTCGTGCGCGGCGGCGCCAGTTCGCGGATGCGGCCGCTGCTCCAGCCCGGAAACAGCGTGCGCGCGGTGTGGCGGGCGCGGCTGGACGAGCATCTCGGCACCTACGCGATCGAAGGCCTGCGGTTGCGGGCTGCGGGGCTGCTTGCGTCCTCGCACAGCGTCTATGGCGTCACGCATCTGGCCTCGCTCGCGCGGCTGTTGCCCGAGCGCGATCCGCATGAGGAGATCTTTGCACAGCTCGAACACGCGCTCGATGACTTCGATGATATCGGCGTGGCCGCCGTGCACATCATCCATTTCGAGCTCGCGATGCTCGCCGAACTCGGCTTCGGCCTCGCGCTGGAGAATTGCGCGGTGACCGGCGAGACCACGGACCTGATCTACGTCTCGCCGAAATCCGGCGGCGCGGTGTCACGCTCCGCCGGCGAGCCATGGCGCGACCGGCTGTTGCGCCTGCCGCCGTTCCTGCGGCAGGGCGAGGTGGCGAGCGAGCTCGCGGACCAGGACCTCCAGGATGGCTTTCGGCTCACCGGCCTGTTCCTGCTCCGCCACGTGTTGGAGCCGCGCGGGCAAGGCCATTCGGACGCCAGAAGCGGCTTCCTCAATGCGTTGGCGCGGCAGCAGGCGAGGGCGATTGCCTCGCCATGAGTGGTATGCGGCTCTGCATTGCCGGATCTGGCGGTCCGCCATGGAACCAAATCGGGTTAACTGAGTTGACGTGTTGGTTCCACGGGGGGACAATCCCAAAATGATCAGAGGATTTGTGGTATCCGCCGCGCTGCTTGCGCTGGCACCGGACGCAGTGGCTGGTGAGCAGCCCGGCCTGTTTCACCGCGCTTCCTGCACCGTCGTGCGGTATTATGTTGCGAAATATTCGGCAGCCGCCGCAGAGACATGGGCGCGATCCCACGGCGCGACGGACGCGGAAATCGAGGCCGCGCGGCGTTGTCTGGCCAATGCGCCGGCGCCTGCACAGGCGAAGAGCCAGGCCGTGACCGCGGGCTGGGCCGGGCAGTAATTCACCGACGGGAATCAATAGATCGGGCTTCTTGATCCGGCTGCCGGTGCGGCGACGTAAAGGCGGGAAGGCGGGGCTTTGAGTCGATCGGCCGCGATTTGCAACCTGAATAGCGGCGCCAGTCTGACCCGAATCGGCCTGCAAATCCTTTTTCTGTGAGGAGGTTAGCCCGCCAAATCGAGCGCTTTGATTCGCGGCTTGCCCGATTCAGCATCTCGGTTTAACGCCTCCCCATGGGAAAACGACAGGTACCGCCGGAAGAGCCGGCTGAAATCCACGAGGTGCCGCTGCGCGATGCGCTCGAAGAGCGCTATCTCGCCTATGCACTCTCCACCATCATGCACCGCGCGTTGCCGGATGCGCGCGACGGCCTGAAGCCGGTACACAGGCGCATCCTCTATGGCATGCGCCTGCTCCGGCTCGACCCGGGCTCCGGCTTCAAGAAATCGGCCAAGATCGTCGGTGACGTGATGGGCTCGTTCCATCCGCATGGCGACCAGGCGATTTACGACGCCATGGTGCGCCTCGCGCAGGATTTCTCCTCGCGCTATCCGCTGGTCGACGGCCAGGGCAATTTCGGCAATATCGACGGCGATAACCCGGCCGCCTACCGCTACACCGAAGCGCGCATGACCGACGTCGCGCGGCTTCTGCTCGATGGCATCGACGAGGACGGTGTCGAATTCCGTGCCAATTACGATGGCCAGTCCAAGGAGCCGGTGGTTCTGCCCGGCGGCTTCCCCAACCTGCTTGCCAACGGCGCGCAGGGCATCGCTGTCGGCATGGCGACCTCGATCCCGCCGCACAATGCGGCCGAGCTTTGCGACGCGGCGCTACACCTGATCGAGAAGCCGGACGCGAAATCCAAGTCGCTCCTGAAGTGGGTGAAGGGCCCGGACTTCCCGACCGGCGGCATCATCGTCGACTCCAAGCAGGCGATTGCGGAAGCCTACACCACCGGCCGTGGCTCTTTCCGCGTCCGCTCCAAATGGGAGCAGGAGGAGGGCGCCCGCGGTACCTGGGTCGTCGTCGTCACGGAGATCCCGTGGCTGGTGCAGAAGTCGCGGCTGGTCGAAAAGATTTCCGAGCTTCTGGACCAGAAGAAGCTGCCGCTCGTCGGCGAAGTCCGTGACGAATCTGCCGAAGACGTCCGTCTCGTGATCGAGCCGAAGTCGAAGAACGTCGATCCCGCCTTGATGATGGAATCGCTGTTCCGGCTGACCGAGCTCGAAAGCAAGATTCCGTTGAACCTCAACGTGCTGATCAAGGGCCGCATCCCCAAGGTGGTCGGTCTTGCCGAAGTCTTGCGGGAATGGCTCGATCATCTGCGCGATGTGCTGATCCGCCGTTCCAACTTCCGCAAGACCCAGATCGAGCACCGGCTGGAGGTCCTTGGCGGCCATTTGATCGCCTATCTGAACCTCGACAAGGTGATCAAGATCATCCGCACCGAGGACGAGCCGAAGCCGGCCTTAATCAAGGCGTTCAAGCTCACTGAAGTCCAGGCCGAGGCCATCCTCAACATGCGTTTGCGCAACTTGCGCAGGCTCGAGGAAATGGAGATCCGCAATGAAGACAGGGATCTGCGCAAAGAGCTGAAGGGTATCGAAGGCCTGCTCGCCTCGGAGGCCGAGCAGTGGAAGAAGGTCGGCGAGCAGGTCGGCAAGGTCCGCGACATGTTCGGACCCAAGACGCCGCTCGGCAAGCGCCGCACCACCTTTGCGGACGCGCCCGAGCACGATCTTGCAGCGATCGAGGAAGCCTTCGTCGAGCGCGAGCCGGTGACCGTCGTCGTCTCGGACAAGGGCTGGATCCGGACGATGAAGGGCCATGTCGAGGATTTGTCGGGGCTTGCGTTCAAGCAGGACGACAAGCTCGGCTTTGCCTTCTTCGCCGAAACGACCTCAAAGCTCCTCCTGTTCGCAACCAACGGCAAGTTCTACGCGCTGGACGTTGCGAAGCTGCCGGGCGGCCGCGGCCACGGCGAGCCGATCCGCCTGTTCATCGACCTCGAGCAGGAGGCCGCACCCGTCGCGTTGTTCGTCAACAAGGGTGGGCGCAAATTCCTGGTCGCAAGCCACGAAGGCCAGGGTTTCGTCGTCAACGAGGACGACTGCGTCGGCACCACGAAGAAGGGCAAGCAGGTCCTCAACGTCGATATGCCGAACGAGGCGCGCGCGATCACGGAAGTGCTCGGCGACACCGTCGCGGTCATCGGCGAGAACCGCAAGATGCTGATCTTCCCGCTCGATCAGGTGCCGGAAATGGCCCGCGGCCGTGGCGTACGCTTGCAGAAGTTCAAGGATGGCGGGCTCTCCGACATTGCCGTGTTCGACGCCAAGGCGGGCCTGACCTGGAAGGATTCCGCCGGCCGCGAATTCAGCGCGACCATGAGGGAACTCGCCGAGTGGCAGGGCACCCGCGCCGATGCCGGCCGGCTGCCGCCGAAGGGCTTCCCGAAGTCGAACAAGTTCGGGCGCGTGATCGGGTAGGGGCACGGCAGAGCTATTGCCTCGCATACCGCTGTGATCGCCCGCGTAAGCGGGCGATCTGGTCTTGCAGAGGCGGTGGCGGGGTACGGCCGCAGCGCTCCCAGATCGAAAACTCGAAAACAACCCCATGCAAAGTAACGCGGTGGCCGGCAGGTTGCTGCGGGTACCGGACGGATTTGGCGCGTCGGGCAAGTCAGCTGGATAGGCCGTCAGGCGCTAACCGTCGACAAAGGCTTTCCATTTGGCGAACTGTGACTGTCGCAGGGTCTTCCTTTCGTCGTCGAGTTCGGAAGCGTGGTTGGCCGCAGCAGCCATGGCGGTCGCGGCGCGATTGTAGCCGTCGGCCGTAGACTGGAAGGGAAACACGAACTGACCGTTCGTGACCTTGTAGACCCCGAACTCGCGGATCAGAAGCGCCACACATTTATCGAAAGCACTGTAATAGTCCGCCCGCGAGACGAGCGCCTTGGAGGTGAGCGCGGTCCATGCCGCATGCTGCTCGTCGATCAGCGACATGAACCCGGAGAGCCGCTCGTCCCCGACGCTCAGCGAGCGCGCGTCGTTCTCGATCCGGTCACGCGTGGTCTTGATCATCTCGGCGTAACGAGTCGCGAGGCCTGTGGCATTGCTTTCCGCGGCCTTGAGATCGCGGTGCAGCCCCTCAAGGTCAGCGCGACTGGATGCACCGAGATCGCTGAGCTTTGGCAGCGGTTTCGGCTCGACCTCGGTCAACAACTTCTGCGTGGCGGCATCGATCTCCATCGCGTCGCTGTTTGCGAGCGCAAGCAGCTTGAGCCGCTTGTTGGAAGGGTGCAGCTTGATGACCTGATCAAGCTGGTCGGCATCGGTCACGTCCCGCAAGGCGGCGCGGGTCTCCTCGGCGGAAACGACGGCCTGATACTTCGACAGATCGCCGGCGTAATACATGGCGACGAAGCAAGCGATCAGGAGCACGGACAGGAGCACGAGAACGATGACGGGTCGTCGACGCGGCCTGGCGTTCTGATCCGGAAACGATTCCACGACGCAGATTCCCCCTCGAAGCACCTTAGCGTCTTTCACCGGGGCCGAGGAGTCCCGACGAGACGTAAGGCTACGCCGATGCATTGACGGGCAGATCGCACGCGGCGACGTCCTGCTCACGCGACGACCACCAGCGCGCCACAGCCCGAGCGACCTCGTCCCACAATGGCGTCGGCAGATCCGGTACGGCGATCCTGACCACATAGCGATCGCTGGTCGTGTCGTGGAACCACTCCGTCGCACCGAAGTCAAAGCCGAAGCTTCCCGCGTGGCGAAGCGGCAATCCGGCCCTGCTCAGGTCGCCCGACAGATCCACGGCGATCCGCCGGACCTGTTGCTCGTTCATGCTGCGCTTCGGTGCCAGCGTTACGTAGAGCCCATGGGCGAAATGCAGCTCTGCCGATGAGCCGGGAAGCGCCGCTGCAAAACAGCGGGCCGTTCGCCGGCTATTCCGAAGGATGGCCGCAACGCGCCGGTCGGTCAGCCGACGGTAGGCTTCCGTCCCGACATAGGGCGGAAAATGTGCGGGCAGGGCTGCGCCGCCGAACAGCCGTACGGCATCACGCATTTCAGTCCTCAGATCGGCGAGCAATTGCCGGCCCTTCGCGCTCATGCGGTCGTCGGGGTCCACGAATGCCGCAGAGCCGAGCCGGCCATACTCCAGGCCGAGGGAATCGAGCTTGGTGTGGCTGCGCACGAGGACTGCGGGAATGTGCCGGCGGCGGGCCCAGCCCAGCACACGGCGGATGCGTCCCGAGCCGATCGAGAAGCAGGTCGTGTCGAAGATGATGAGATCGAGCCCGCTCGCATCGCAGCGCAGCGTCGCTTCGAAGTCGGCAGCCGGCGCACAGGAGTCGAAGAGAAGAATTTTCGGCCGTTCCGCGCGCAGCGCGAGTTCACCGGGCGGCCGGTTCAGCGCCACGAGGCGCAGATGCCGGGCATGACGCTCGATCAGCTCGATGGTCTCGCCATAGGAGCCGGGCAGGACCAGGATGTCCGCATTCGGGATCAGACGCGCCGAGCCCAGCAGCAGCGCCGCTATCGCTGCCATGCCTGACGACGTGTAGATGGTCCTCGATATCGCGGCGTCCTCGACGTCGTAGAACGGAGGACCGCGGACTTCGAGATCGGCGCGCTGGTAATCGTAGCTGAACTCGAACGGACCGGCCCGCAGCCGCCCCCAATGTGCCCAGTCGGTTTCCGTGCGCGCCCAGTCGTGCAGGGCGTGTTCGGCCTTCAGCGCCGCGGCAAGGCGGAATTTCTGTTCGATCACCTCAACGACCGCAACCGGCTTTCGCAGCGCCAAAGGCTTCGCAAGGCAACCATTCAACAATGCAAGTTCTTCGTGCTTCCGGTCGAGATATGCAGCAAGTGTTTCCATGGCGCGCCTTCGATGACGCCTATCAACGTTTCCGGTGGAGATCGGGTCCTAAAGCGCGATGAGATTGGGAATGCATCGTCATCGTGCTTTGGGTTGTTGTTTGAGCATGATCTCCGCGCAAACGCGTTCCGCGTTTGTCGCGAGGGAAAACCGTTCCACACTTTGCGCTGGCGCGGCCCTTCGGATCCGGATCATGCTGTGGGGCGGCGGAAGCAGTGTGCATCCAACCAAAGCAATGGTGCCGGTGACAGGTCGAAGCTGATACTGTGCCGCGGGAAAGGCTCTTGCCCGGCACAGGAAAGAGGGGGTGTTCGGATGATGCCAGACAACGTCGCCCTGTTCGCCACGATCATCCTGCTGCTTCCGATGTTTTATCTGCTGCTGGCGGCGCCGGCCTTTCTGCTGGTGAAGCTGGACGTCCGACCTGTCGCGCTGCTATTGCGCGCCATGTTCAACGGTTACTTCCTGACATTGGCCGTCGCCGGTGCCGTAGGCACGCTTGCCGTTGCCGTGGAGGGCCGCCCGGTCCTCGCCTTGGGCGTCGGCGTGATCACGGCTCTTGCCGTGCCCTCGCGCCGCTGGTTCTTGCGGCAGATGGACGCCCGGATCAGTGACGGAGACGCCGGCGACACGGAGGCCGCGCGCCGGCTCCGGCGACTGCATTGGGGTGGCATGCTGGGCAATGCGATCCAGCTTGCCGTCGTCGTGGCCTGCATTCCCTATATCGCCAGCGTGCCGACATGATCGGGTCTGGCGCACAGCACGTGCGCCTCTGCGTGCATCGTCGCTGCTCTTCGGACCCCGCCATCTCGGTGCCCTACGACGCAAACGCCACAAGCGTAGCCGATTAAATCTGTTGGCATGACACAACCAAGGCTAAGTCTGCTTTGCCCCGTTAGCGACTCAGCTGCGCGGCGGCGCAATATGGTCGCGAAGGGCCAATAGGCGACATTGACAAACCGCTCTTAATCGGCAAAGCGCGAAACCGCGCGCATCGCGCTCTTAAGGAGCGTTGCTCCACGCCGTTGGCGGTGCTGCCGTCGAACCTGTTGTTAATCGCAAACTCTAATGTCGATAGCAGGCAAGTGGCCACAGCGGTCCCTCTCGAATTCATTACGCTTTTCCACTCACCTTCTGGGCAGAGAACGGGCTGCGGCTAACCTGGCGTTCGCGAATCATCAAGACCAGCATGCGTTTGCCGGGGCCGCGCCGACCAGCGACCCTCTCACGGTCGATTGCGTGATCAGATTACAACCCTGCCAATCATGCCGGCCAGAAGAAATGGAGCGAGGCGATTTGCAGACAGCGAACGTGCTGCTTTTACTACGCCTGTAACTCGAATATCGACTAGAGTCATTGACCTGTAAGACGCGAGAGCAACGATCGCTGATGCCCGCGGCGAACAAGCTCGACGTAGTTCGCAAGCTGCTCTAACGCACTTCCACACGGCAGCGCATTTCTTCGCTGGTCACGAACATAGCGCGGCCGCGCAAATGTCCTCGAAACGAGAGGAAGCAGATTCAATGGATGGACAACAGATGAGTGGCGGAAAGTTTCCAATGAAAGCTTCTGTTCTAAGCTTCCGAGCCGCCGTGGTCATGGTCGTGGCGGGCATGATTTGGGGTATCGTGATGGCCATCACCGAAGATCATTCCACGTTTCCGGCCCATGCACACCTCAACCTGCTCGGCTGGGTGTCGCTATTTCTGTTCGGCATCTACTATCATCTGCATCCGGCAATCGACCGAGAACACTTGGCCTCCTTGCAAGCCTGGATCTGGATCGCGGCAACAACTTTTCTTACCGCCGGCGTCGGCTTGGTGCATTTCGGATACACAATAGGCAAACCAATTGCCGCGCTAGGTTCGCTAGTTATTCTCGGCGACATGCTTCTATTTGCATGGATCGTTTATCGACCGGGGCAAAAAGGATTGCCGGTTCAGCCGTCAACCGTTGCGGCTGAATAGGGACCTCCGGTGAAGCCTTTCTAATGCTTTCTGCAGCCTCACTGAGCGGCGAAGCACCCGAGAACTTTCGGCCAGCGTAAGGTAGCTACACTCAAGAGTGGCAAGCTGACTTCGAGACGCGTAGTCTCGCTCTTGGTCCTTTAGCTCTCTGCAGCGCTTAGCTAGCTTGAGATATTCTCGGGGTCTTTTCATGCCCGCCAACAAAAGGCCGCGAGCAAAGTTCCTATGCAACTTAGAACACTCCGTAATTCTACTTTGGACGCTGCATCCCCCGCGCATAGGAACAGATGGGCGCCCCCAAAAACTTCCGGAACCTAGGCGGGTGCCGACAGCAATGTCTCTTGAGAAAAATGCGAAGAAAACCGCTGCAAGCACGCCGACAACGAGCAGCGGCTGATCGCGTAGCGTCGCAAAGAAGACCTTGAAATCGACCAGGAAGCCGGCGGTGCGGCGGCCGAGTCAGGGATGCGAGGACTGCGCGCAGCCGTTGCAGGATGACGCGCGGGCGCTGCCGAGCGTCTCGTCCATGAGGCGGCGGACAGTGTGCGCGCAGCGGCCGCACTGCGCGCTGCAGCCGAGACAGCCATAGACCCGGCTGGTCGACCGCGTCCGCTCTGCCTCGACGGCGGAACGGACGTCCTGATCGCTCAGCACATTGCACGAACAGACAATCATGGCGTGGTTCTCGCCGGCGAACGCCGTTCCCCGCTGTGCCTGGCGACCGCAAGAGGCGTCGTGCGGAAACTGATGGCCAGCCGATTGTACGCATTCATCAGGCCAATCGCGATTGTCAGGTCGGCGAGTTGCTTCTCGTTGAAAACAGCCGCAGCCGCTTCGAAAACCTCGTCCGAAACACCACGGTCTCCGAGGTGGGTCACTGCCTCTGCCCAAGCCAGCGCTGCCTTTTCCTGCTCGTCGAACACATTGCCGGCCTCACGCCAGGCGGCTACCAGAACGAGGTGTTCGACAGATAACCCGGCCTTGAGAAGATCCTGCGAATGAAAGTCGATACAGAAGGCACATCCGTTGATCTGGGACACGCGGAGACACGCGAGGTTGATAAGCCGTGCGGGCAGTCCCGACTGATAAACGTATCCGTGTACTGTGCCGAGTGCCTTCGCTCCAGCCGGCGAGGCTGCGTTGTAATCCATCCGCTGTGACATTGTTGAATTCCTTCTGTTAGCCTGTTTCTGTTGCTGTTCATGCTGGCACCTTCGTCAGGAACGAAAGTGCCAGTTGTTCAACAGCAAGCGGCTAGTAGTCCCAGTTGACCGGCATACAGCGAAACACGTCGCCGTCGGCCTTCACATGGCAAACGCATGGGAACGACAGGTGAGTGGCCAGCAGCAGTTCGCCGGTCTCCGCCATCTCCTGCAAAAGCCGGACCCGGACGCGGGCCGCCTCCTGGGGGTCGTGCTCGAAGCCGTTGTGCACGTCGGGGTGGTCGAACCCGACCTGGAACACGGCGTCGCCGGCGAACGTCAGCCGCTCGCCGCCGGAGCTGAGGCGGACCACACAGTGGCCGGGGGTGTGGCCACCAGTGCGCTGGGCGACTACGCCCGGCGCGATTTCGGCCCGGTCCTCGAACGTCCGCAGAAAACTGCGGTATTCGCGCAGGAACTTCTGCGCGGTCGATTCGAGCACCTCCGGGAAACCTTCCGGCATGGAGACGAGGGAGAAATCGGGCTTCGCCCAGAACTTGACCTCGGCGGCGGCCACGTGGATCCGCAAGTCCGGACGTAGCTGCTCCTTCACCCCGTCAACGAGCAGCCCGCCGACGTGGTCCATGTGCAAGTGGGTCAGCACCACGTCGGTCAGGTCCGCAAGATCGATGCCGGCGGCCTCCAGTCGATGGGTCAACTGCCCGGCCTTCGGCAGGTTCGAGTTCACCCCCGCACCGGTGTCGACCAGGATGGTCCGGCCGCCGCTCCGCACCACGACGACGTTCAGCGGCCAATCGAGCATTTCTCGCGGCAAGAGCAAGTTGTTCAGCACGGCGGCTCGGGCGGCTGGGTCGGCAGTGGCTACCAATACCGTAGTTGGCAGCGACAGCACCCCATCGCTGATCACCAACACGTCGATGTCGCCGACCTTCAGCGCGTAGCGCGACGGGACCAGCTCGTCGTGCATCGGTCTGCCAAGGCGCGGGGTGGGTGAGGTATAGTCTAGGCTCATGTGTGTCTCCTTTCTCATGTGGATCTTGGCACCGTGATGGTCTACCGGATGGGAGGTGCGGCTGCTCCAGAGTGATTGGCGTGCCTGTAGAGCAATTGCTGCTAACGCATGCGCCGTCGCCAACCGCTCGGGGTCTCGGCGGTCAGCTTCCTGAATGCCGCAGCGAAGGCGGTCTGCGAGGAATAACCAAGCGCGGCTGCGATCGACACGATCGAGTCGTCGGTGTCGCGCAGCATGTTCATGGCCTGCTCGAGCCGGCGCTGGCGCAGCCAAGCTTGCGGCGACAGCCCGGTGCTTTTCTTGAAGGCGCGGCAGAAGTGGAAGCGCGACAGGCCTGCATCGGACGCCAGCGCCGCGAGCGACACGTCCGCATCGCTGTCCGAACGCAGGCGTTCGATGGCGCGGTGCAGGACCCTTGGCGACAATCCACCAAAGACCGGCTGGATCGTGACAGGCGAACCTGCGTGGGCAACCAGCAAACGCGTGGCCAGAAGGTCCGTCAGTTGGTGCCTGAACAGCGCATCCAGAGCCGCGCTGCCTTCAAGGGCATCGGCCGCACTCAAGAGCAATCGGGATGTAACGGGGTCGGGATACGCCGTTCGCTCCACGATATCGCCAGGAGCGGCCACGTCGGCTTCGTGGGCAACGCGCTGGAGCGTTGCGTGCGGCAGGTAGAGCTGAACGACATTCAGAGGCTGGTAAATGTCCCATCGTGAGCTCGAACCGGCGGGAATGGCTGTCACAGTCCCGGGACGCGTCATTCCACTCACAAATTCTTTCCCGTTACGGCGCTCGAACCGCACCGACCCGGCGGGGAACATCATGATGACATGATCGTCCATAGGCTTGACGACGTCGTGCAGGGGATCATGCTTCCAAAGTGTGATCGCGCCGCAAGACGCTGACGCCATGCGAACGGGCTTCGTCTTTAGTACGCGCGTCATTTCCGCATTGGGACACTCGCCGATCGACAGCTGGGAAGTGTCTGGATTCTGCGAAATATCTCGCAAGCGAAGTTCGCTCATGGACCTGTTCTCGCCGTGGAGAAGGTCTGCCTTTAGCCGTTCGGAGCTGCGGCTGCGCCAGAGCGATTGCCGTACCTGTAGAGCGATTGCTCCTCAGGCTCTGCCAATCGCTCGGGTTTCGCGGGTTCCGGCGGATAGTGCGACGGCACCTCCGCTTGTGTGAATCGCGACGCATTGCGCTGCGGCGCGGACTTGGTCGCCATAGGAGCAAAGCGGACGTGTCACCAGTCACATGACGCCGCCGAGTTTATAGGTACACGGCCTAGTCCGCTTCACCGCGCGGAGCGAACCTTACCGAGACGCGCCGCCATTTCGCTGATGGGCCAAAGCCGGACTCGTGTTGCCCTCACTTCTTCGCTCTCAGCCCGAGTACCAATCGGCGGATGCTTTGGCCCAGGGACTGGATGTTGTGACCCGCAAAGGCGCAGAGAAGCACCAGCCAAGTCGCAAGTGCGGCGCACCACAAAAGAGCTTCCAGCATCTCAGGCATGGCAATTAGTGCTAGAGGTCGCGGGAATTATCGGGAAATCCCCTTTCGTGACCTTGGCGTCGTCAATGAGGGCGCCACATGCAGTCACGATATCCAAATAGAAGCAGCCTCGACGTACGAAAGCGTTTTCGGATGCCTCACGACAGCACGGGCGGGAACGATGATGACTTCGCCAAAAGTCGCATGGTCGTTCAATGAGAACGACGGGATGACATTGACCTCGTTGCCGGCGGAGAAATCGCTCACGCCTTCACCTACGGCATCGACGATGCCGCAGCCTCATAGCCCAGACCCGCTGGAGATTTGACGGGCTTCGACGTAGTCGTCGATCCGTCACATGGCTTCGGCGCAGTTGATGCCGATTGGCTTAACTTTGACGCGGACCTGATTTGGACTAGGGGGCGGCTCTTGGGCCTCGATGTACTCCAGGACTTCAGGCCCTCCGACCTGTACAAATCTAATCGTGCGTGACATGTCAGTCTCCGTTTACGCGTTTCCGGTGTGGCTATTGGGGAAATGGCGCTAGGCTGCCCGCAGCAGTCTTGCGCCAGGGTTGCCTCGTGACGAGGTCAAGCTTTTGAAATGTGACGGCCCGCGAGCCAACCATAAGTGATGATCGGGCCCAACGTCCCGCCGGCGCCCCAGTAGGCCTCTGCCGAGGCAGAAGAGACGCAGTTACCCACACCGTAAAGACCGGGAATCACCTGCCCTCGAGCATCGATCACACGCCCGAAAGTATCCGTCCTCGGCCCCCCCTTCGTATCTAAGGTGCCGGCTCCCAGTATCGTGGCATAGTATGGACCGCTCTCTGCTAGAGGGTACATGGTGTTCTTGGCGGACGCGGTCCGTTCAGAAGCCTTGGGGTCCATAGCGACAGCATGGAACGCATGGTCAATCGGGGCGCTCCCCCTGCCGAAGTCCTCGTCGAGACCGGTCGTCGCGAACTGGTTAAATCGTTCGATTGATTTTTTGGCCTGCTCGACGAAGTCTTTTGCGAGAGTATGTCTACCGATCTGCGGCCGCAATTTCTCCAAGCGATTAGCGAGGGCAGCGGCAATGCCTTCAATTGTGGGAGCGACCATAATCTCGGACCATCGTGGATCGCCGAGCGCGGGAATGAAATGGCCATATCCAATACCTGCGCAAAGATCGGTCGTCCGCTGGTCCCAAATCGGAAACTGAATCAGATCCGCGTACTCCCTTTGCCGCTGGTCCCATCGGAACATGGCTCGTGCAACCTCATGGTACGAACCCTTTTCGTTTACCGCCCGATGCCCATACTTGTTGAGATAAAGCATGCTGTCGCCTTGGGGCGAGAAGATTGACATCGTCTTAGGATCAGGGTTCTTCTTGAGCATCGCTTCAAGAGGGATCGGGCAATACCAGGCAAAATTCATATTCCGCAACGGGAGGCCCATTGACTCCGCGATGTTGTGGAAGTCGCCTTCGTTGGTCAAGGCCGCGCAGCCGCCCAGGGCAGGTCCATGCAGAAAGTTGCGTCGTCGGGTTGCGTCGTGAGTGAACCCACCCGATGCAAAGACAACACCACGGCGCGCGTGGATCGCCCTGCGACCGCGCGCGGTCGCGACCGAGACACCTGTGACCCTGCCCTCGCTGTCAATGATCACGTCCTCAACTCTGTGATCGGTCAAGATGTGTACACCCAGCCTGCCGCTCGCGCCTGCCAGTTGCTCGATCATAGAGGAGCCAGAACCGGGCTCGCCGTCGGACGTGATCGGCGCGAACGTACGGCTAAGCCCCGTCGTGTCCTCCGGTAAAATCGTGCTGTAATCTGGGAAGCCCTCGGCGTGCTGCACCTTGAGTCCCCCGATTTCGTCCATGAATGCGAACGCGTCTCTACCGTTGTCGTAGAAGGCTTCCAGAAGGTCGAACTCGTTCGGATCGAGTCCAAGGGTCGGGTGTGTCGGATCGTAGTGAGCCGGTCGAGACGTCCGCGCCAAGTACCGTAGGGCATCGGCCTTCAGATCTTTGATCCCGGCCGAACGTTGATAGCTGTTGTCGCAGATCCAGATGTACCCGTGCGACTTCGCGGTAGTCCCTCCGATACTGCTACCCTTCTCGAGAACCAGAACGCTGACGCCTGAATGGGCGGCGGTGACGGCAGTAGACAAACCTGCTGCTCCCGAACCAACCACGACAACGTCAATAGACTGGTCCCACGCGTGCTCACGAGTCTCTAGCAATGTAAGTCTCCCTTGGTCGCCAGATAGTGATAAGAGGTCGCTGAGATGTGCTAAGTGTCACCACGAATGGAGATTGAGCCTTACGAATGCCGTGCCCGATATTTCTTCAAAATCGATAAGACCGAGGACGGGGAATGGCGGTAGAAGGTGCCAGCGTGAGAGGCATGCCCGATCTCTTGCTCTTGCCGGACGAAGGGCGCATGTCCCCGTCCTCACAAAACCGAGCATCACAGGAGCGCATGTCGATACAGTTTCAGATCGCTGCTTCTTGGTTACCCTTGCAATGTTCGGGCTCGGCGGCAGTCGGGTCGCACCGCAGCTCTAATTGAAGCATGAAAAGCCAGCAAAGGTCTGCTCTGGGTCATGTGTGGACGACGCCCGCGTTGCAAGAAGAATCTGGCGTTCGGCTTGCGGTCGGGTGCAAGTCATGTGTCC